>JARLHJ010000004.1 GCA_031292305.1 Candidatus Babeliales bacterium | reverse complement strand
GTAGTACCTGTAATTCCCGTTTCACCAGTTTGACCAGTAGTTCCTGTTATTCCTGTAGTTCCGGTTGTGCCAGTAACACCTGTCTCACCAGTTTGTCCTGTTGTACCGGTAGTACCAGTTGTACCAGTAGTACCTGTAATTCCCGTTTCACCAGTTTGACCAGTAGTTCCTGTTATTCCTGTAGTTCCGGTTGTGCCAGTAACACCTGTCTCACCAGTTTGTCCTGTTGTACCGGTAGTACCAGTTGTACCAGTAGTACCAGTTGTACCAGTAGTACCTGTAATTCCCGTTTCACCTGTTTGCCCACTAGTTCCTGTTATTCCTGTAGTTCCGGTGGTACCAGTAATACCTGTCTCGCCCGTTTGCCCTGTGGTACCAGTTGTACCAGTGATTCCCGTTTCACCTGTTTGCCCAGTAGTTCCTGTACTACCCGTGGTACCAGTTATCCCTGTTTCACCTTGAGGACCTGTAATTCCCGTAGTTCCTGTAATACCAGCTTCACCTGTATTTCCTGTTGTACCAGTAACGCCAGGTTCACCAGTGGTTCCGGTAGTTCCTGTGGTACCTGTTTCTCCAGTCGTACCAGTTGTTCCTGTGACACCAGTTGTACCGGTAGTACCTGTAATACCAGTGACACCAAAACCAGTTGCGCCTGTTGCACCTGCAGGACCAGTTAATCCTGTATCTCCTGTTGCTCCGGTAGCCCCTGTATTCCCAATACCAGTTGCACCAGTAGCACCAGTTCCACCACCCGTTGCACCTGTGGCACCGGTTATTCCAATACCTGTTGCTCCTGTCACACCTGTGGCACCGGTTCCACCACCCGTAGCGCCAGTGGCTCCGGTAGGACCCGTACAACATGAACCCCTAGGACCCGTGGCACCGGTTATTCCAATACCTGTTGCACCTGTAAAACCTGTAGCACCAGTTCCACCACCGGTTGCACCAGTTGGCCCAGATTTTCCAGTAGCTCCGGTTGCACCGGTAGGCCCAGGAACAGTTGACCCACCACGTCCGCCTGTTGAACCAGTTGGACCACAAATTTCGCCACATACTTTTAGATTACCTAAAATGCATACATCCCCGGTTACTATTAATGTTTTTACTTTTAAAATATTAGTTACAACTAAATTTGCTACAACTTGAACACGATTTGGATCATTTTTAGAAGGTTTTTTAGATCTTGTAATGATGCTAGTATTAACTATTACCGGTACATTTAAATTATTATCAATTGTATCTAAATAATTTCTTAGAACTTTGTTTTTTTTGTCGTTTAAATTTTTTTCGATAATATCTTTTGCATTTGCAAAGGCAGAAATAATAACTTCTAGAGGAATAATTTTTATGTTGTTTTTTATAGAAAAATACAGCTGCTGAAAATCATCATTATAATATTCATCTAACATCATTTCAGACAATGTATTTATAAACACCGATAATTGGGAATTTAAATAACCAAATTCAACTAATGGGTTATTATCTAAAATTTCAATTTCTTTATCTGTTAAATTTTCTAAATTAAAACTTTCTGAATTACTTTTGAGTTCATCTGAAGAATTTTGTCCAAAACAAATAAATGATGCAAATGAAATAATAAAAAAAATTCTTATATAGCTAAATTTTAAAGCATTAATTTTCATCTATTTTTTTGCTCTCTTTTTTAAAACCCGAACCTAAAAACAATCCTTTTTTACAATTCAAAGAGTTAACATTATTTATTCAACATGTCTAGATCAAAAAAGAAAATTATAAATTTAAAACTTGACTTTAATTAAAGAGAATTTTTAAAGTGAAGTGGAAACTTAACAAACATAAGAAGGCATAAATGAAAAAAAACATTTTCAATTTTTTTTACTTAATAATTTTAATTACACACATCAATTTGCACAGTCAAATTGAATTTGGTAAAAATGATGGTGAACTTGATCCAACATTCGGACTTAATGGATTAGCAACTACCTTAATAGGGATCTCGTCTCAAGCTACTTGTGTTGCAATCCAAACTGACCAAAAAGTTATTGTTGGTGGATTTAGTTCAAATACTTCTAGACGGTTCTTTTCTGTGGCCCGCTATAATACAGATGGGACATTAGATTCAACAACGTTTAATCCTTCAGGAGCAGGTTCCTTTATTCCTGGCGTCGTATCAACCGATTTGGGTGGTAATGCTCAAATAACTTCTATTGCTATTCAAACTGATAGTAAAATAGTTGTAGGTGGTTATGTATATAATGTAAATACTCAATCCAACAATCTTGTAATTGGCAGGTACAATACAGATGGCAGTTTAGATACTACATTTAATCCATTGGGTACAGGCTTAGGTATTCCAGGCATTGTAAATTCTGTGATTGATAATTCTTCCCAAGTAAATTCAATATTATTACAAAGTGATGGTAAAATTTTGGCAGGTGGATTCACATCTGAAGGACAAATAAATATTGGAACAATAGTAAGATATAATACAGATGGTAGTTTAGATACATCGTTTAATTCAGCAGGCGAAACCCCGGGGTTTGCAGATACTATTCTTGGTAACAGTTCTTTAAGCTACAATTCTATTGCACTACAAAGTGATGGTAAAATTCTTGCAGGTGGATCTGTATTTTTATCAGAACCTAATATTAGTTACTTTGCAATAGTAAGATATAATCCAAATGGAACATTGGATACTACTTTTAACCCTTCTGGAATGTTTTCTTTTTTACCAAGTGCAGTTGTAACTAAATTTAATGGTTCAGCTTCGATAAATTCTATCAAAATTCTACCAAATGGAAAAATTTTGGCCGGCGGAAGCGTAAAACTAAATGGTCTTCAAGTTCAAATTGCTATAGCAAAATATAATGAAAATGGAAGTTTAGATTATACATTTAATCCCACTGCTCCTATAGCACCTATCACTTCGAGATCTATTCCTCCAATAGTCCAAAGAGGGGCCATAACAACAACTATTTCTAGTACAACATTATCTCCAATCAATATTGGTATCAAAGACGATGGTAAAATAGTAGCAACTGCCTCTGTAACTTTAAATGATCTAAACAAAGGTGCGCTGATTAGATATCATTCTGATGGCAGTATAGACCCTACTTTTAATCCTACAGAACTAGGCGTTGGATTTATTTTAACTCCGGGGATTGGTTTCTCACAAGTAAACTTGTCTTCAATTAATAATGCTTTAGCAGTATTGGCAGATGATAAATTAATGGTCGTTGGAGCAACCTTTGTTAATAATATAACAAGTGCCTTTTTGGTACAAAGATATTTTTTCCAACAACCATTTATGAATTTAGATTTTACTAATGACTTTGTAGATCAATTAAACATAATTTCAGGACTCACAAAAGGTAATGAAAACATAAGTTTGATTATCGATGGAAAAAATTATAAAACGACCACTGCAGATTTAACAGGTTATTGGTCTATAGTTCTTGCAGGATTACCATTGGGAACCCACACCGGTCAAGCAGTGACTTTCGGGGCTTCGAAAACATTTACTTTTACAACTAATAAAGCTTTACCAAAATTATTTATTATAAACCCATCAAGCGCTTCAGAAATAAATTCTATCGACACTATAACTGGAACAACAGACCCTAATTTAACTGTAAATTTATCAATTGACGGTAATAATATAGGATCAACTCAAGCAAATGACTTAGGTAATTGGGAATTTACAACTACTCCAGTAGCGGATGGCGCTCATCATATAACTGCGCAAGTTCAAAATGGAGCCGGTAAAACTTCACGGGTTAGCAATATATTTGAAATTGATTCTCTAGTTCCTGATTTTAGGATTACATTTCCAACAAATAACTCTACGCTTGAAAATTTAACATCTGTCAGAGGGACGACAGATGCTTTATCTACAGTTATCGTATATAT
Organism: Candidatus Babeliales bacterium; assembly: GCA_031292305.1. GTDB lineage: Bacteria > Babelota > Babeliae > Babelales > JABDEC01 > JARLHJ01. The sequence goes on along the minus strand of JARLHJ010000004.1, from coordinate 33,220 downwards.
TGATGGAGTAATTGCAAACTTTGATGTTGTAAGAAGCTCTGGAACATGGGCAGTAATATTACCACCTAAATTTAGATTAACAAAAGGATTTCATATTATTTCTGCTCTATCCCGTAACCAATTTGGAAATATTGCTAGGCAAACATCTTTTATTAATCTTAATTACCCGACATCTGTTACAATAGAAACACCTGCAAATGGTTCAACTATAAACACTAGAACACCTATAATTTCTGGAACCAAAGAATCTGGATCTTCTGTAGTAGTAAAAGATCGCTCAACCTTAATTGGACAAGTAGCTGCAAATAGCTCTACTAAATGGTCATTCCAAAGTTCAATTTTATCTGAAAGTCTTCATACAATAATTGCAACTGCCACAGATAATGTTGGTAACATAGCACAAGCAGAATCTACTTTTACCATTACTACAAAAACTTCCATAAAAATTGATAACCCTATAAATGGTTCTACAATACATAATAGTACACCAATAATTTCTGGAACAAAAAATATAGGGGCTTCAGTCGTTGTTAAAAACGGCTCAACAATCATTGGAAAAATAGCTGCAAATGCATCAACTACATGGTCAATTAAAAGTAGTATTTTATCTGAAGGCAAACATACCATAACTGCGATAGCCACAGATACTATTGGCAATACTGCTACAGCTAAAACTACGTTTATAGTTAATGCAAATACAAAAGATGTTATAATTACTTCACCTGCTAAAGGCTCAACTGTGAGTGCTCCACTTGTTGTAAGAGGTAGTGCTCAACCTGGAAGTAAATTAGTTATACAAATAACAAATGTCCACACAGGCAAGAAAATATCTGGTAGCTTAACAGTTAATGTTAATGGCCTGTGGTCATATCAGCCAAATCAGGTAACTTTGGGTAAAAATATTGTAACAGTAACTGCAAAAGCACCTTCAGGAATTGTTTCAACTGCTAGTGCGGCTTTCACATTAGTTGCATCTAATAATAATAATAATAATAACTCATGTTCTTGTTAATCTTCTAATCAATTATTTAGGTCCCAATCTTTGATTCATGTTTTCATGAATCAAAGATTGGGACCAGACACACTTACAATTAAAAAACATACTCTTGTGCAAATTAAAAAAAAATATATGATTTGAACCGACAAATTATATATTTAAAATTAACAAACAAAAATATTAAAAAAACTATGAAAAAACCAATAGTATTATTTATTCTTTTTTATTTAGGTTCAATATCTAGCAATGCCAAAATGCAAAACAATACCCAACATAACAATAAAAAATTTATTATTGTTGTCGCTTCGTATAAAAATAAATATTGGTATCAAAGAAATTTAGATTCAATTTTTATGCAAGATTATGATAATTACGAAGTTCTTTATTATGATGATATGTCACCTGATAAAACTGGAGAATTAGTTGAAAAGTATGTTAAAGAAAGAAAACAAGAACATAGATGTAAAGTCATTAGAAACACTGAACGTGCAGGTTGTCCACTTGCAAATCATTACAAAGCTATTATGCAGTGTGCTCCAACCGATATTATTGTTTGCGTCGATGGTGATGATTCACTTGCAAATAACAATGTTTTAACATACTTAAATAATGTATATCAAGACCCTAATGTTTGGGTTACTTATGGTCAATTTAGTGCTTATCCTAGAAATCAAGTTGGTTGGGCAGCGCAAGTTAAACAAGAAGTTATAGACACAAATAGATTCCGGGACACTGATTGGGTTACAACACATTTAAAAACATTTTATGCTGGTTTATTCCAACAAATAAAAAAGGAAGACTTATTATTTGAAGATAAGTTTTTCCCTATGGCGGGAGATCTTGCTTTTATGTTTCCACTTATGGAAATGGCCGGTAACCATAGTAAATTTATTCCTGAAGTTTTATATATTTATAATATGGCAAACCCTCTTAATGAAGATAAATTAAATAGACTTTATCAAATACGAATGTGTACACTTATTAGAGAAAGAAGAAAATATTTACCAGTGGCCTCGCCTTTTGGTGTAACACACACATCTAATAATTTACCTATTGCGCCCCAAGATGATGGATTGCGCAAAATTTATATAAAAGCAGGAGTAGGCGGAAGATTATTTGATGTTGATAATCCAATTGCAAATAGAGACGATTGTCTACAACCAACCTATCAATTACAACAAGCCTTTAAAAATTTAGGTTGGGAAATAAAACAAACTGATAGCTTAGAAAATTTAAATGATGCAAAATATATTGTTTCATTAGATGTTCATTTAGAAGAGTTATCAAATTTGTATAATTACCCAAATGCAAAATTGATTCTATTTTTAGTTGAACCACCCACAGTTTCTCCTACTAATTATAATAAAGCGTTTCATGAGCGGTTTTCTAGAGTTTATACATGGAAAGATGATTTAGTTGATAACAAGAAATATTTTAAATATCACTACCCTGTAATGAATCCAATGATAGAAAACATAATAGATTTTGATAATAAAAAACTATGCACAATGATTGCTTTTAACAAAAGATCTAACTACGGTAATGAACTTTATTCTGAACGAATTAACGTTATCAATTTTTTTGAAAATTTTAATAATAATTTTGATTTCTATGGACCTGGATGGAATGCAAATGTATTTAAAAATTATAAAGGTACTGTTACTAGCAAAACTGAGTGCTTAAAAAATTATAAATTTAGTTTTTGCTTTGAAAATACTAAAGATATTAAGGGTTATGTAACAGAAAAAATATTTGATTGTTTTAGAGCTGGATGTGTACCTATTTATTGGGGCGCTTCTAATATTACTAATTATGTACCAAAAAATTGTTTTATCGCTCGTGAAGATTTTAAAAATTATTACGATTTATATCAATTTATGAAAAATATGAGCAAAGAAGAATATCAAAAATATATCATAAATATTAAAGAATTTTTAAATAGCGAAAAAGCAAAGCTATTTTCTATAGAAAATTATATAAAATTATTTAAAGACCTATGCTTAATAAAGGAATAACATGCTAAAACAGAAATTTATTTTATTACTGACTTTATTATCAACATCTTGCAAACCTCAAGATCAAAAAATTCTTAATTTTTTGCACCCAAAAACTTTCCAACATGCTTTAAATGCAAATTTTTTAAACATGCTAAAAGATCTTTTTAATCCAGATGTTTTTATAGAAACTGGAACTTTTATGGGAAGCACAACAGACACAGCAGCCAGAATATTTAACACAGTGCATACAATAGAATTAGATCCAGGATTATATCAAGAAGCTTCACGTAAATTCCAAAATAGATCAAATATAAGCTTATATCAAGGGGATTCAAAATCAGTTCTTAATAATATTTTGCCGGATTTAAAATCTAAAAAAATATTAATTTATCTAGATGCTCACTGGTCAGGATCAGGTACAGCGTGTGGTGATGAAACAACACCTATCTTAGGTGAATTATTAACAATTAAAAATTGCAATATATCTAATATAGTAATTGTTATTGATGATATTAGATATTTTCAACCAAAAGCAATTGTAGATAGATTTAAAAAAGAAAATAATGATCCTACTTCTCTTGGTTTTCCATCCATGAAAAAATTAAAAAAAGTAATTGCAGAAATTAATCCAATGTTTAAAACAGTTCTTTATGGAGATATGCTTATTGCTTATGAACAAGATGAAAACATAATTGTTCCTGAAATTTTAAAAGCATTTGATATAAGTAGAAATGCAAAATTAGATAATGAAACTGAAGAAATATTAAATGCTGAAAAAACGATTGCAAATGCTACAGGACACGAAATAGATGCATTACGTGGATTAGTAGAAATACGCGGGCCTGAACTATTTTGTACTCATTATGCTTATTGGTATTCATTACATCTTTTGAAAAACAAAAAAACTCAAGAAGCTTATAGTATATTAAATAAAATAGCTGGTCTTGGTTTTGTAAACAAGCGAACTTTAAATATTTTGGAAAAACATGAAAATTAATAAAATACTTTACACGATACTATTCACGCAAAGCATTTTTTGTAACACAGCAAAACTAAATATGAATTTTTGCACAGCATCAAACAATGTATATTTTGATAATTTATTAAATTTAATCGGAAGTATTCATAAAACTAATTTTGATTCTTTAAATGAAATTTCTGTTTTTAATTTAGGGCTAACACAAGATCAGATTGAACAACTAGAAACAATAGAAAAGGTTAAAGTTTATTCTGTGGAATTAACTAATCCAGATTTATTAAAACCTTTTAAAACTACAACTTGGGGAAAACATGTACCAGGATGGTACGCATGGAAACCAGTAGTTATTAAACAAGCGTTAGATATGTTTGACAATGTCTTATGGATTGACGCAGGAAATGTTGTTTTAAAACCACTAGAAAATTTATTTTTATACATTCAACAAAATGGATACTTTTTAACCACTATTGGCAATAGTGAATTTAAAGATAAAGAGTATAAAATTTCTACCAAATGGCAAACAACACAATATTTAATTAATAAATTTGATTTAAAGAACCCGACAAAAAATTGGATTTTATCACAAGAACCTATCAATGCAAGTTTAATGGGCGCATCTCGAAAATCTATAAATGAATTTATTATGCCCTTATATGACTTATCAAAAGACTTAAAAAATTATGAAGATGATGGTACAACTCCAGAAGGTTTTGGAACTGCAAGACACGATCAATCATTATTAACAATATTAGGTTATTTAAATGGTTTAAAAATATTAAGACAAGATTGCACCCAAAATAGTCCTATCTATCTAAACATAAATAAAGAAGAAGTTCCTTATTACCAAACATATCATTCTGATTATGTATCAGATAAAACTTCTATTTTCTGTTCTAGATTCGATTCTAGATACAATAATGCTTTTTCAAGTTTTATTAAATATAAAACTAAAACTAAAGCAGATTTAATTGTATTTTCCTATGATAGACCAATGCAATTATATGCATTTTTAGAATCAAAGGAAAAATATATTAAAAACGTTGGTGAAGTACATGTAATTTATAGAACTAGTAATAATGATTACACGCAAGCATATGATGTTGTAAAATCACAATTTAGTTCTGTTAAATTTTACAAACAAGGTAATAACCCCCATTATGATTTTAAAGTTTTAACTTTAAATTGTGCATTTAATTCTAGAAATGATTATTTAATGTTTGCCGTAGATGACATTATAATCACTGATTATATTGACCTGGAAGAATGTGTAAAAGCATTACAATCGAGCAATGCTTATGCTTTTTATTTACGTTTAGGCTTTAACATTAATGAATGTTATATGATGCGCGTGCAAAGCCCTGCTCCAAAAAATATTAAATTAAATGATAAAATTTTTTCTTATAAATTTAGTGATGGCCAAGGTAGTTGGTGCTACCCAAATAATGTAGATATGACTATTTATAGAAAAGACGATATTAAAGCTGATCTTTTAAAAATAGATATGATTTCACCAGAAAGATTAGAATTTAATTGGTCTAATTTAGCAGATACAAATAAAACTGGGTTGTTCTTTGAGCATTCGAAAATGGTAAATATTCCACTTAATCTTTGTTATTCAAATTCTGTAAATAGAAATATGAATTTATATTCAACAACTGAACTTCTTAAAAAATTTAATGAAGGACAAAGATTTGATATAAATAAATTTTATAAAATAGATAATAATGCGCCCCACATGGAATATAAACCTGAATTTACAATAAAAGAAAAAACATTTGATGATAATTGGGCATTAATGAAAACCAAGTATCTAGAAATTAAATCCAAATTTTCAAAAGAAATAGAATTATACCCTAATCAATTTTGGAAAGATGTTACACAAAGACTTTCTAAATTGATATTAGGAACTCCTAAATTAGATTTTTTAAATGATTATGATATTAGCTACACCATGGTAAGATCTAATTTTGGCCCAACACAAGAATTCGAAGAAGATTATTTATCTTCTTATGCAAGCCAAGATACAAGAGAAAAAATCAAACTCTTTCGAGAAAACCATGATTTATTACCTAAAGCATCAAAAAAACTTAACTGTTCAATTAATTGCTTGGGACAATTATTTTATGCAGCTAAAATTTTAGAAAATGTAAATAAAGAGCCAAAGACAATAGTTGAACTGGGTGGTGGATATGGCAATCTTGCTCATATTTTTAAACAAATATTACCTGATTCTACATACATTATTTTTGATTTACCTGAAACATTAGCAATTCAATATATCTATTTGTCTCAAGTACTGCCTAACGTCAAAATTTACATGCATGATGAGCCATTAAATAATATTGACCAAAATTGCGTACATTTAGTTCCAATTAACTTGCTAAAAGAGTCTAATTTTAAAACAGATGTCTTTACATCTAATTTTTCATTTACCGATTTACATGAAAATACGCGTAAGTTAGTGTTGGACAAGAAATTCTTTAACTCAGACTTAGTATACATTTCAGGGGAAATCCATACAGATAATAAAGCAATAGTTTCTGACTTACGTAATATGTATAAAAATGTTAATTGTATGCCTATGCATATTTTTATAGATAATAGAACTTTCAATGAAATAATTGCAACTTCTTAAAAGGAATTAAAATGTTAAGAGCTAAGTATATTAAGTTAATAGTGCTTTTGGCTTTAATACTAAATAAGCAAAGCTATGGCCAATCTTTTGAGAGCATTTGGTATGAAATGCAATATAATTACAATCAACTAAAAAGTAAGTTTCTAGATAATGCTGATTCACAAAAATATCTTACACAACACTGGAAAATAGCTGCTAATGAAATTGAGAATTTACTTCAGGGTCCACCTAATATTAATTTTTTATCAAATTATTATGTTGGACAAAATATGGTAAGAAATGACTTTAATAGGACTCAAAAATTTGAAGAATGTTTTTTAGAACATTGTGTAAGCCAAAAAAGCAAAGAGATAATTAAGAAATTTAAAGACAATGATAATAATTTATTAACAAAACCATCTAAATTTAATCTTTCAGTTAATACTTTAGGCCATTTATTTTATGCAACTAAAGTATTAGAAAATGTAAAAACAGATCCAAAAAGAATAATTGAATTTGGTGGAGGTTATGGTAATTTAGCGCATGTTTTTAAACAGATTTATCCTCAAAGTAGTATTTTAATTTTTGATATTCCAGCCTCTATAGCATTACAATATCTATTTTTAAAATACACAAACCATAACGCTAAAATTATTATTCTAGATGAACCAGTTAGTGACTTGCAAGCAGGTACAATATATTTAGTACCTATAAATTTATTAGAAGAATTTAACATAAAAGCTGATGTGTTTATTTCCACGTTTGCTATAACTGAATCTTCACAATATATTCAAAATCTTGCCGTTAAAAAGAAATTTTTTGATGCCAATTTAATATATATTGCCGGGCAATTAAATGGTTGGAAAGAATCTGGCCATGCATGGATGACTGAACATACTCAATTAATAGATAATATTAGATTAAACTACAAAACTGTAAATTGTAGCCCCTTTCATCATTTTGAAGAAAAGCTCATGTCTTATGAACTTATAGGTAGTAAGTAATGCCTAAATTCGACTCACTACGTTCGCTCAGTATAAACGGGCTTATTTTATTTTTTTTATTAAATATTACGTTAAGCACAAATGCTTTAAAAATAGACAGAGTAATATTATCAACAGATGCAAACCCAGATTATATTCAGTTTTGGCCAATAGTTTCTAAAGTTTGGCAAGATTATATTGGCATAAAACCAACCTTAGCTTTAATTGCAGATAAATCAGTTTATATAGACGAGTCAATTGGTGATGTTATACGTTTTGAGCCAATACCTGGCGTTAAAACATCTTTACATGCACAAGTAATAAGGTTTTTATTACCAGCTTATTTTGAAGATGAAGTTTGTATAATATCTGACATAGATATGATACCACTTAATAAAAACTATTTTTTTGATTCTGTACGCAACGTTCAAGATGATTGCTTTGTCACTTATAGAAATTATTTTTACCCAGACACGACTACAATTTACCCTATGTGTTACAATGCTGCTAAAGGTAAAGTTTTTAAAGAAATTTTTAAAATAAGTAATATTAATGACATTACATCTATTGTTCAAAATTGGTCGGCTTTAAATCTTGGCTGGAGTACTGATGAAATATTACTTTTAAAATATTTACGAAATTGGAAAGATACCAAAACTAGATGCGTTCATTTAGATCAAGAAATAACAGGCAGAGTGGACCGCGGGAATAATCTAAGTTGTGATTTAAATTTAATCAAATCTGGTGGATATATTGATGCGCATTGCCCAAGACCATTTAATATGTACAAAAAAGAAATTTATAATATTTTAAATGCACTAATTCCTGATTTTGCTCCGGGTACGCACAAAACTTCTTTGCGTAAAGCTGATCTAGTAATTTTTTCATTTGATAGGCCCTTACAACTTTACACTTTATTAGAATCAATAGAAAAATATGTTTCAAACTTAGGAGAAATTAATATCATCTATCGCGCTAGTGATAATGAATTTGCAAAAGCCTATGATCAAATTAAAACTATGTACCAACATATTAACTTCATAAAACAAGGTGATCAACCTCACCGCGATTTTAAAAATCTAGTTTTAAAATATAGCTTTGAAACACCACATGATTATATTTTATATGCTGTAGACGATATAATAATAAAAGACAAAATTGACATTGCAGAATGTATTGGAGGCCTTGAAAAAAACAATGCGTATGCCTTTTTATTAAGACTTGGCAAAAATATTAATGCATGTTATTCGCTAAATACGCAGACACCTGCACCTGAGATGCAATTAGTAGATGAGCATATTTTTAATTTTAAATTTAATATCTCCAAAGGAGATTGGGCTTACCCTAATAATTTAGATATGACTTTATACAAAAAAAGCGACATTAAATATTCAATAATAAATACACCAATGACCAGTCCTAATACATTTGAAGGCAACTGGGCATTAACTGCCAATTTAAATAAAACAGGTTTAATCTTTGAAAATTCAAAAATTGTAAACTTACCCTTAAATATTTGTAATGAACTTCCTGATGAAAATAGAAATATGAAATTATATTCTACCTATGAATTGTTAGAGAAATTTAATCAAAATCTAAAAATTGATATCACTAAATTTTATAAAATCAATAATAATTCCCCACATTGGGAAATGGAACCAGAATTTAAAATCAGATAAATTATTTTATAATTCTTTTTATAACAGTTAATCCATTACAAAAGGGATAATGAAAAAGTTCCCAGCTAGATTTATTATATTTAAATATAAAATTATTATATTTATCTTCATCAAACACTATAGAAAAGCTATCTTTTATAGCTCTATTTACACCTTTTTGATTATTCCAACCACTACCATCATATGTATTATTCAAACGCATATATAAATCATTCTCTAATGGCGACATATGTGAATCATGAAACATTAACATTCCATTATCTGAAAGTAATGGCAGAAATGCCCTTATTTCGTCCATAGTGTGTTGATATACATGAGATGTATCTATAAAAATAATATCAAATTTTTCTTTAGGAAATTGCTTATCCCAAATATAAAAATTTGGAAACTCAAGATCATTCATACTAAAATAAGATGCATTATTTAATGCTCTATAATTTTCTGGAATATTTACATCTAAATCAACACCTATTAATTTAGCATCAATTAAAGCAGCAGCTTTAGAAAAAGCAATTGTAGATTCAGCACTTCGAACACCTAATTCTAATATGTTTTTGGGTTTTGCACTTATTGTATATGCAAAAATAATTGGTAAAAAATTAGAAATATCAGTGTTTCTTGCATTGCTGTAACTTAATAAACTTTTATAAGTTGATAATGCATTAACAGGCAATTGACAAGGCAACAAACATGCCTGTGCACATTCATAATTTTCTGGAAAATAATAATGGTTATGAACCGACTCATCATATTTCTTTATATTTTCCCATTTATTATCCCACACTGCAATAGCATTACTTAATATATTTAAATACTCCTTTGTTAAGCCAATTTTTGGGATATTTAAAGTTTGGAAAACTATATAATGTTTTGGTAATTTTTTTGCAGCTATATTACATGCATCGAAAATTACATATAAATTGTCATCTTTATTTATATTATCTGTTTCTATAAAGCTAACTGTATGTTTGTTAAATAACTCTTTTAAATTTGAATACATATTACTTTGGGTATTATTAGAATATAAATACGTTAAAGACCAAATATCTTTTGGCATTAGAAAGATTAGTAAAACAATTAATTTTAACTTCATTTAAATTACCCTTTTTTATAAAACATTTTTATTAATTCTGAATATACAAGAACATCATATTTCAAACGCAAATGCGCTTCATTTTTTACTCTAAAATGAAAAATGTTAGCAGGAATGTTATTTTTGTTTAATTCCCAAGCAGATAATGGCATAAGGTCCATACGTTCATGATGCTTTAAAGGCACATCATTTACATTCAAAAATTGGCCAATAAGAAAATCATCTGAATGAGTTTCATTATTCATAAAATAATTTTTACTTCGCACTAACATTTGGTAAATATCAGGTGTAATAATAAAACCACATCCTGAAGCAATTGTAGAACAGCTACCTATATCAGAACCACAATACAAATGATTTCTGGGACTAGTTTCTAAAAAATTTAAAAGCCGATCAAATACATAAAACGATGATAAATTAGTGCGCAAAATATAATTAAATTCATGCAGTCTTGAAGCTAAGATTTCCATGGATAATAATGTTTTATTAATTATCCCTGGAATTTCAGTGTCCCATCGTTGTGACCAGATTGTGTCACCCTCTATTTTACATTCAACTTCTTGATATGGATTGTTTTTTAGAAAATAGGCTTCAATATGCTCAGGGTCATAATGCATATAAGATCTCCAAAGTTTTTGAAGTTCTGTATAAACTGGTAAATGATCACATGCTATAATCAAAACAAGAATTTTTATATTAGGCTTTTTTACCTGTGCATCTAAAGCAAGGTTACTTAAAACAAATAGTGATAATAAATAAGTTAAGATAATTAATTTCAAGATTCCCTTAATCTATTTTTTTATAAACCTCATCAATATCAAATTTACATAATAATTTATAATTTTTTTGGGTTAAAAAATTATAAAAAAAATCACTATTAAAATTATTTTCTACTGAAATAACATCTATAAAAATTTCATCGAAATTAATAGATCTAATAATGCTTTCTTCGCTTCCTTCAGTATCTATACTTAAATAATCAATGTGAGTTATATTATTCTGCTTACAAAGATCATTAAAATTATAAGTTTTTACCTTTACTACTTCTCTGCTTCCACCTTTTTCATTTATTTCAACATCAATTCTTCTTAAATGCCTCTCATCATAAGTTTCTAACAAGCCGCTTAGCATTTCAGGGTAGCCTTTAACTTTTAAAAAATCCTTTTCACCGGTCACTTCAAAAACGCAACCTTTTACACAAACGCAATTTCTATTTTTTGCTAGTAAATTAAAAACTTCTTCAATTGGCTCAATACATATGCCAGTCCAATTTAATTCTTTTTCAAAAAAATATGTATTGCTAATATCTATGCCATCAAAAGCCCCTATATCAACAAAAACACCATTTTTTTTGGATTTAAATATCTGCTCATTAACATACTTATCTTGGCCATGTTGGCTATAATAAGCAGCTTGCAAGCTCAAAATTAAAAACATCGCATAAGAAAAAAATGTTATTTTTAAATTCATAATAATTAGGCCTTTAAGGGTACTTTTAGTTAAAAAATTTACAACCAAATGCTATTATGTTACCGTAAATTTGTCAAAATAACTTAATTATTAATTAGGATAATAATGAAAATAAAATGTAATTTTTTTGCATTAGGATTTCTATTTTTTATATTTAATTTTTTAGATAATTATTGTGAACCAATCACGCCAAACATTCATATCACTTGTGATTCACATATGCTTGGAAATAGACTTTTTATTTTTTGTTATTCAAAAATTCTTGCAGAACAGTTACATGCAACAGTAATTTCTGAACCTATTAAAGGATTTCCAAATACCTATAATTTGTTACATAGCAATTCTGAGACAACGATAAACAAACATGGCTATTTTCAAAGATACGAATATTATCAACCTTATAAAAAGCAAATAAAAGAATGGCTTAAATTAGATTCTCAAATAATTCCTCATGCAGATAAAGATGATATAATTATACATATTAGGTCTTTAGAAAATATGTATTACGTACCTTTTGATTATTACCAAAAGGCATTAGCTGATACAAGTTATAATAAAGTTTATATTTGTATAGATGACCCTAATAGTTCTTTCTTAGATAACTTTAAGGTTTATAAGCCAATAATAATAAAGCACGCAAATCCTTTTGATCCAGATGCCACACTCCAAGATTTTAAACTTATAATGTCATTTAATAAAATAATTGCTTCAAAAAGTACCTTCTCTTGGTGGGCAGCATTTTTATCAGATGCTTCTGAAATTTATATACCAAAAACTAACCATGGTATGATGTCACCTGAAGTACCCGAAGTTGATTTATTTGTTACAGATGAGCCACGCTATAAATATATTGAATGCAATTGGTAGATTATTAATTTTTATAGTTTTTTTGATAATCCATAATCAAATCTGCCCAATATTTAATAAATAGTTTTTCAGTTTTATATTGTCGGCCAATCATCTCTTTATATTTTTGTTCTAGAAATTCTTGAGTTACATCTTGCCAATCATTAACAATTAAAACCGGAAGATCTTTATATAGCACGTCTAGAGTAGAAGCTTTAACTACTGGGAAAGTATTTAAGCACAAAGCTTCCCATGTTCTATGGCAATCAAGGCCATGGCCATGCGGGCTAATTATAAACTTAGATTTTGCAACATCTACCAAATATTCATAATTCGATTTTTTATTACCTTGAATGTAGCAATAAGATCTATCTTTAAATAATTCATATATTGGCTTACGGATTGTATTATTGGTACCAATATCAAAATTTAATGATAACAAATGTTCTTTTTGTTTATTTAATCCAAGTTGGTTAAGCTCATTGATTATCTCTATATACTTATTTTGGTAATGTCTGTTTTGAAAGCCAATAGGAATATGTATAAACTTTGGATGATTAACCAGATTACCATTTTGGCCAAACCAAACCAATAATTTGGGATCAGACAAATAACTTTGAAATTGAGCAGGGACATTGTCATCACCATTATGAGTAATTAAAATATATGGTTCTGTGATTTGTGGATGCAAAATATTAATGAAAAATTTTAGATTTTCTATTGATGGCTCAGTTCTTACAAAAACTATATCACCCTTTTTTACAAGTGACGGATTAAAGTATGGGGTTGTTTCATCAAATACAAATTGTGCTAAATGCCTAAAGTCATCACCTGAAATATATGGGTTACTATCCACACGAAGAGTATTATCTCGTTGCTCACAGAACAACTGAATATTTCCAAACAAAAAAACATACAAATATATAGTAAAACATTTTAACATAATAATTTAATATTCGATTAAATGTTGAAAAATTACAAAAAGTATACTATACATTTACAAGCGTTTGTAAAACAAAAAATTAAAAAAAAGTAATAAAATGAACATAATATTAATAACTATTTTGGCATTATGTAATATATTAAATGCTAAAGTAGAATTCAGTCACAGATCGAATAACTTCAGCACACATCAGCCTGTTTTATATGAAATTGCAAATGCGACAACTGGGGCAATAATTGAATTTGGCAGCGGTCAAGGCAGTACAGATTTATTACATGCAATATGCAAAAAAACCAAACGTTTATTAGTAACAATTGATGATGATTTGAACTGGTTAAATCTATACCGTCAAAAATATTTAGGCGATGGCTACAATGAAGAAAACACTGGTTGGCATAAATTTTTTTATGTACCAGGAAAAGTAAATGATTCAAATTATAATCATTGGCTAGATTTTTTAAATAATTTTGATTTATTAAAACAAATTAATTTTGATTTATGTTTTATAGATCAATCACCTTTTAGGGCTAGAACTGAAACGATTTTACATTTAAAAGATAAGGTAAAATACATAATTTTACATGATTGCGATTATTTTGCTCAGAACAATGAATCTCAAATTGCTAAAGAAATTAAACCACTTGATAGCCAAAATTATATCGCAGGAATATATGATTTTAGCAGCGTGTTTAAAAATTTTAAAGTTTATTTCCCGCATAAGCCTTGGGCTGGACATACTGGTCCACCAACACTTTTAGGCAGCAATTTTGAATCTAATTTACCTGAAATTGATTTTAATAATTATTAAGGGACTCTAATGATTTTATATTTTCTTGTTATTTTATCTTTAATACCGACACATTATCTTAAAAGCGAAGAAGTTATAACTAATATGCAAAGAAAAGATGGCTTTGGGGCTCAATTTCAAAACATTATAAACACAGTGGTTTATGCTGAATTAAATAATAAAAAATTCGTTTACACTCCCTTTACAACAATGGAGCATAATTACGATGGAAATGCAGATTTTTTAGAAAAAAAAGAACATTTAATCAATTTTATAGATAATTTTGAACTTAATAATGGTAATGCAACCCCGCAACCAGAATGCCATGAATTTTTTGATAAAAATGTAGAAAAATGCGCCAATACTGTTGGATTAAATAAAATTAGAATAATATTTAAAGCCAATAAAAATATTAATGATTATTTTGAGGATCAAACTTTTAATATTGCTGTTCATATCAGAAGACCAAATATACATGATTCAAGAATAGAAGGTACAGACACACCTGATACAATTTTTTTAAATATTATTAATAAATTAAGAGCTTTATATCAGGATAAAAAACCTTTATTTCATATATTCTCACAAGGAAACATCGAAAGCTTTAAAGCATACAACGCTTCTGATGTTAAATTACATTTAAATGATTCTGTAGAAGATAGCTTTGCGTCGATGGTTTTAGCTGATATTTTAGTGACATCTCGTAGTTCTTATAGCTATACAGCTGCACTTTTATCGCAAGGCACAGTTTATTATGTTCCTTTCTGGCATAGCCCTTTACCTCATTGGATAAAGGTAGATACAAACTAGATTAATATTTAGAAATGGAGATATGGTCTGGACCGGCAACACCTTTTCTTTTAGCAACGATTAAGCCATCTCCGCTACAACTTTCGTAATGAGCATGTTCTGCAACAATGATAAATTCATGTTTTTTAAAAAACTTTATGCATGGCAGATGGTCATTGTCATACTCATGTGTTGAGATAAAGAAATAATCGATTTTATCAAGATGCTTAACAGTAGTTTCTAACATTTGAGATTCAGCTCCTTGAATATCTGCATGCAAAATATTAACATGCTTTATTCCTTCTTTTTCTATAAAATCATCTATAGATATATAGTCAGCACCATTTATATCTGGTTCAGGGTCTTTGGCTATTCCAAGAAAACCGCGTTTAAAAATACCTGTCTTATTATTTAATTCAAAATTTTTTCTGCCGATTTCAAGACGTTTAGGATCTGGTTCTATCAAATAATTATTTGCATTTTTAATTTGAGATGCAAACCATAATGAATAATAAGCCCAATAAGATCCAAGCTCAATCATGGTCGCATTTTCTGGCATATATTTTAATACTTCATAAAAACATTTTTCTTCTTGCGGTTCATGATGACCCTTAAGAGCAAAAATAACATCTGTAAGCCATTTAACATCATAGTAACTATTAAGGATTACTTTTACACCGTTGTGCATTAATTGATATGAGTCAGTTCCATTATTAAAAATTTCACCCGCTCCAGCTACCTTTGGTATATAATCGGCATCGTCGCCTGAAACAGTCTTAAGCGCCCTTTCCATCTGATAACTTCCATCTTGATGATTTTGAGAACTTGAACTCATTTCTTCTTTGCATTTTCTTTTAAATTCCTGCATTTCTTTAGAAGAATAAACAATTTCAGCCTCATCAAAATTGACCTTTTCTGCTTGGGTAAAGAAAACTAATAAACTAAACAAGCAACTTATTATTCTTAACATTAATAATCTTTCTTATTTCAGTAAATTTTTATATTGACACATCCATGCATTTTAATAACATATCTACGTTATAAAAACTAGAATTTTTTAGGGATAATGTGAAAAGATTTTTACAAAGCCTGATCATCTTATTAAATATTTTTTGGATACATAGCGACGTTACAACCCTGAAATACAATCTAGTTAATGGATTACCTGATATTTACATAACTCCAAATACAGAACAAATTGGTCACACCTGGTCCAATGGAAATGTTTGGGACAAAGAATTAATACAAAAGTTCTATTCTTTATTACCCGTTGATAATTCTTTTGTAGTCATAGATATTGGCGCTCAAACTGGTAGCTTTACACTTTTATCAAAATATTTTCCCAAGTCTATTTGGTATGCATTTGAACCAATTTATGAAGCCGCCAACGCATTAAAAGAAAATCTAGTTCTTAATGGTATTACTAATGTTTCTGTTTATCAAAAAGCTGTTTCAGATTTTTCTGGTACAACTACACTTTACATGCCTAATATGAATGAATGGGGATTATCTACAATAGGATCAAACGTATTAAGATTTAATACTAGTATAAAAAGAGAAATTGAATGCATAGATTTAGATACTTTTGTTGAAGCTGAAAACATTCAAAAAGTTAATTTTATGAAATTGGACACAGAAGGAGCTGAAATGAGCATTCTTCGTGGTGCTAAAAAAACAATTATACGTGATCATCCTATAATACTTATGGAATACAATGAAACAAACATGAAACAATGCAATGTTTTGAAAGAAGAAATAGATCAATTTTTCAAAGATGTGGGCTACGAATGGAAATTAATAAGTAGTGAAGACATTTTATGCATTCCCATAGTGACCGAAACAACATGCTAACATAAAAGGAAACAACTTGCTAAAATCAAAATACTTACTATATATTTTATGTCATTCAATCTTATTAACTTTATTAAATTGCAAAGATTTCTCGTCAGTACCAATAGATGATGTAAAGAATTTTTGGAACAAACGCCCATGCAACATAAGACATTCCAAAAAGCCTATTGGCACTCGTGAATATTTTGATGAAGTTGAACAAAGAAAACATTTTGTTGAATCACACATACCTGCATTTGCTGAGTTTGCAATATGGAAAGGAAAGCGTGTTTTAGAAATTGGTTGTGGGATTGGAACTGAAGCAATAAATTTTGCAAGAAATGGTGCGATTCTTACCGTTATTGAATTATCTGAAGAAAGCTTAAATTTAGCAAAAAAAAGATTTGAAGTGTATGGTCTTGAAGCCAGTTTTATTTTAGGCAATGCAGAAGATATTGACTCTCTTTTATCAAAAGAAGAAAAATTTGATTTAATATGGTCATTCGGTGTTATTCACCATTCTCCACACCCAGATAAAATTTTAGCAAAATGTAAAAACCTTCTGACAAACAATGGCGAAGTAAGAATGATGTTATATTCTAAATATAGCCATAAACTATTTCACTTTATGAGAGAAACTGGAACATGGGATTTTAATAATTTGGATGATTTAATATCAACATATTCTGAAGCACAAACTGGATGTCCTATAACACACTCATATACTATAGAATCTGCAAAAAGATTGTTTTCTGATTTTACAATTTTAGATATAAAAAAGACCCATATTTTTCCTTGGAATATTCAAAAATATATTATTCATGAATATGTAAAAGAAGATTGCTTTAAAGAAATGTCAGATGAAGCATTTAAAGAACTTGAATCAGAACTTGGTTGGCACATACTTATAAAAGCAAAAAAGAATTCTTAAAAATAAAGGTTGTTAAAAATGTCTAAAGCCAGAATAAAACTTTTTACTTTAGTGCTTATTTTTATATCTAATAATAGCTATTCTGGCTCATTAGATTTTATGCCCTCAGATGATAGCTTTGATTATAAATTTGATTTACCTGAAAATACTTATCACAAGTATTGCAAAAACGTTTATTCTCAAAATGGAGAAGATGGCATTCTTGAACAAATTTTAAAAGAACTAGAAATAAACAATGGAACCTTTTGTGAATTTGGTGCATCTAATGGAATAACCTCTAGCAATACTTACAATTTAATTAAAAATCATAATTTTTCAGGCATGGCAATAGAACTAGATCAATCCCTTTATCAAAAGTGTGTAGAAACCTACAAAAACTTTCCCAACGTACAAGTATTTCATGGTGGAGTATTTTATAACGATTTAAATAACGATCTTAATTCATGGTTAAAAAAAGGTAATTTGCCATACGACCTAGATGTTTTATCTATTGATATAGATTACGATGATTATTTCGTATGGAAAAATCTAACTGAGTTCAGCCCAAAAATTGTTATAATTGAAACAAACCCTTACAGAGATCCTGTATTTGAAGAACTCCCAGGCAAACCTTCTTCTGAATACAATATAGATCTATTAAAACAATGGCATCCAGCCAGAATAGCTGCTGGTTGTAGTTTTATCTCAGCTATTACATTAGGACTCAACAAAGGTTATATTCCGGTTTCTTATACAGGAAATATTACATTTGTAAGAAAAGATTTAGTTACTAAGTTACACGAATTTCCATATACAATATCTGACAATCCTTATGATTATATAACTTTATATACCCATTTATGTTTATGGGGAGACAAATGGAAAACAAATACTGGATTAATTTTAAACATAGCAATACGTGACTATTATTTAAAATTCAATAAAAAATTTATAGATTTAGATTGGTTAAAATTAAGAATGAACCAAATATTAAACAATGCAATGTAACTTTTTGAAATATACACATACTTATTAATTAAAAAAAGAGAGAATATGTATAAAAAAATTAAATATTTAATTTTGATTCTAACTATTCAACAGTCAGTTTTAGCTTTAAAAGAAAATAATATCACAGTCTTTGGGATTGGAAAATTAGGTTTATGCACGGCATTATGCCTAGAAAAAGCCGGATATAATGTTTTAGGCGTTGATATAATGCAACATTATATAGATAAAATTAATAGCAAGAATTTAATTTCCCCAGAGCCTTATGTCACAGAATATTTGAAAAAAAGTAATCACTTTACAGCAACTACTTCGTTAGAAAAAGGCATAGAATTTTCTGATGTTTATTTTATTAATGTAGCGACACCATCAACACCTCATCCAGAAGCTTATGACCATTCTATGTTAAGCAAACTTCTTTTTGATATAAATAGTAAAAAAGTGGAAAATAAAACTATAGTAATATGCTGCACAGTATTTCCTGGCTATATCAGAAGCATTGGCAACCATTTGCTTTTAGATTGCAAAAATACTTCTTTAAGTTATAACCCAGAATTTATTGCGCAAGGAAATATTATAAAAGAATTTGAAAATCCAGACATGGTGCTAATTGGACAAGGTTCACATCAAGCAGGTAATATCTTAGAAACTATTTATAGAAAAGTTTGCAAAAACAACCCCACCATTTGTCGAATGTCCCCAGAGAGTGCAGAGATCACCAAACTAGCAATAAATTGCTATATAACTACTAAGATTGCATTTGCAAACATGATAGGTGATGTCGCACAATTAGCTCCAGGCGCAAATGAAATTGATATTTTAAATGCTATTGGAAGTGATTCTAGAATCGGCAATAAAAACTTAAAATATGGCTTTGGATTCGGAGGCGCATGCTTTCCACGAGATAATAGAGCATTAGGAAATTATTTAAAACTTATGGGAGTTAAAGCCTTAATACCTCAATCAACTGATGAATCAAATAAATTACATAAAACCTTTATGGTAGAACAATTATTAGCTGAAAACAGAGATGAATATATATTTGAAGATGTAAACTATAAAGATAATTGTAATGTTATTATTTTAGAAGAATCCCAAAAGCTTGCAGTTGCACAAGAAATAGCAAAAAGAAAACACAAAGTAATTATTTATGATAGCCAAGAAGTTATTTCGGAACTTCGTCAAAAGTTTGGAAATTTATTTAAATATAGAATAAAAAACATGCCACAGGCGCAAGGTGCTAAAATATAAAATAATATAAACTCTTGAAATTCAGCTACAAAACCCCTTATAATTACTAATAGTAAGATTTTTTGTGTAATTAAGGGGTAATTTATGAAAATTTTAAGTTTAAGGTATAAAATTATTGCTTTAACCTGTCTTTTTATATCATTCAATTCATTTGCGTATGATGTTTATTGCTCATACAGGCAAGAAGGTCGTCTATGTAATTATAGAGGCTACCCTGGTGGCAAATGTACACTTTTAGATAATAACAGAAATTCATCGTATTGCGGTGATAACGGAGAAAGATGCTATTGCAGCAAACCAGACTACGTACACGGTTAATTTTAATCTTGCCAGCTAGTAGCCCAGTAATGGATACCTAATGTTTCTAGCTTTGTGTATCTTAAAATATTTGCTCTTGTTAAGCTCGAATTCCAATAATTCTCTCTTTGCGTTGCTGGAAATGGGAAAAAGTAGTCTGAAGGTAAAATTATAATATTTTCTTGGTTATGCGCTTGAGCTAAATATTTAGTAATTACATCTGTAAAAAAATACGGGCCGGTCATATTTAAAACTGTAGTATTATCGCCTTTATTATCAAAAAGTCTTAACATGCTTATTTGCGTTATGCATTCCTTTAATATTGGGTGATTAGATTTTGAGCCGATTATACCGTTAGAAACTAAGTCCGTTCCACACAACAAACAACCAAAAAATTCACTGCGCGTTATTATATCATCTAATGGCTTTAATAATTCAAAATCTATATCTACATAAACGCCACCAAATCTTTCTAAAATTTCATATCTAAAAATATCAGCCTTTGCACCTATGTTTTTTACAGAATCAAAAACCTCTTGGTTTTTTAAATTAAAATCTTTTAAATCTTCATTGGTCCAAAGTTTATATTCCCATGTTGGGTGTAATTTTTTTACAGTTTCTCGCATCCAATCAAATTTCTCTGGCAACTGTTTTGGGCCTATCCAAATTTGATGAATTTTTCTTGGGATTAAATTTAAATTATTGGTAACAATATTTTTTGTGTAAACATTTTTAAATAAGTTTAATTGCTCTGTAAACTGGCCTCTAAAATCATGCAAAAGTTCAAAGCTATTTAGTTGCATAAAAATTAAATTAAATAAAAGTAAATATTTGAACATATGGTTCCCTAATTTTTTTGATAAGAATATATGTAAAAATAAATTAAAATTAATAATAATCAAATTTTTGATTTAAATTTTTTTTATGTATATTATCTGGGAATGTTTATAAATAAAATTTTGGCAATGCTTTTTATAACTATTTCAATTACTGCAACAGACATACAAAATAAACATTTTGTAATAATAATCCCTTCTTATAATAACAAATATTGGTTTCAACGAAATTTAGATTCTGTTATTACTCAAAATTACGATGATTATGAAGCTGTATATATTGATGATGCTTCAAAAGATAAAACTGCAGAATTAGTTGAACAATATATAAAAGAACGCAATTTACAAGATAAAATAAAACTAATAAAAAACACACAAAATAAAGGTGCTTTGCATAATCTTTATGATGCTATTCATAATTGCAAACCCACAGATATTGTAATAACCCTTGATGCAGATGATTGGTTTGCAAAGAATAATGTATTGTCACTTTTAAATAATATATATCAAGATACAAATGTTTGGATGACCTACGGAAATTATGTGGATTATCCAACTTATACTCACGGTAGCGCTCAACAAGTACCGCACGAAATAATAAGTGATAATAATTTCAGAAATTATCCTTTCTGGGTAACTACACATTTAAGAACTTTTTATGCAGGTTTGTTTCAGAAAATAAAATATACAGATTTATTATATGAAACGCGTTTTTACCCTATGGCTTGGGACTGCGCATTAATGTACCCAATGTTAGAAATGTCTGGAATGCATAGTAAATTTATTTCAGACATTTTATATGTATATAATATTGCTACACCAATTAATGATATGAAAACTAATAAAGAGTTGCAGTGTAGACTGGCCGATGAAATAAAAAATAAAGAAAAATACCAACCCATAGAAAGATTGTTCAATGAAGAATAAAGTTTTAATTTCCCTGTTTTTAATAAATAGTTTTTTAGGCGCTCAAAATTTTATTACCAATGAACGTGGTGCACAAGTAGGCGACTGCATTACCAGTTATTGCTTGGCCAAAATATTATCTATCAAATACAAAGAAAATTTACAATATACGTATACACCCTTTATTCATAGTGAGCTTTTTGTTTTTGACCATGAACCAAGAATAGATATTAACCATGTATTTAGTGAACAGATTAGAGTTTTTGATGAAGGCTGTATTACAAACAATCTAAATAAAGACAATGTTTTATTTACATGCCATTTGGAAACCAAAATAAACCAAATCGATCAACCTTGTATAGATTTAATTAAAC
The DNA here is from genome assembly GCA_031292305.1 of Candidatus Babeliales bacterium. Taxonomy (GTDB): domain Bacteria; phylum Babelota; class Babeliae; order Babelales; family JABDEC01; genus JARLHJ01. Next base: position 10,634 of record JARLHJ010000004.1, on the reverse strand, counting down.
AAGAAGTGCAATTTAAACAAATTCCTAAAGTTAATAAAATTCCAACTGACGTAACAACCATGGCAGTGCATATAAGAAAAGGCAATGGCGGTGGTCAATTTTTTGATGGACAACAAACATCTTTACAAGCTTTTGATTTTAATCGAGAACAAGTAAAATATTTAAATAATTACGTAAGCTACCCTTTTGATTGGGAATCTTACACAAGAAATAATGGCCATTTAGTGTGCAATATTTTAGAAAATTATAAAGAGTACGAACCTAATTGGAGTTTCTCTGGTAAGCCTGTAGATAAAGTTGATAAATGGCAAACTAAATTCCCACCTGATCAATTTTATATAGATCAAATAATTAAAGTTTCTAAAGAACTTAACCACCAAAAACTTTATGTACAATTGTTTACCGATGACAAAAACCCGTATGAATTAATCACAAAATTAAAAAATGCTGTTAATTTAGAAAATATAACTTTTTTTTATGAAGACAATAGAAATAGTTCTTATAAAGAACAGATATTTAGAGATTTATATGCCATGTCTAAATTTGATATATTAATTAGATCTCAATCATATTTTTCTCGAGTAGCAGAACTTATGGGAAATCATAAATTAGTAATTTATCCACTTGAATTTAAATGGGACGATAACAAATTAATTATGAACAAGGTTGTGATCAAAGGCGATATCGAACAATTAAAAAGAAAATTAAATATTGGAATTTTAATAACTGCAACAGGTAAATACATTCAATTCGCTAAAGAATTTATAACTGGTGCTAAAAAATACTTCCTGCCTAATCATAATCTAAAATTCTTCTTATTTACTGATGGTCAATATGCAAAAGAAGATAATGTCACTGTTTTAGAACACAAAAAAATTGGTTGGCCATATGATGCAATGAATAGATATGAATTATATACCAAACATAAGGATCTTTTTACAGACTTAGACTATATTTTTTCTTGTGATGTAGATCTAAAGTTCATTAGTAATATTGATGAAGCAATTTTAGGTGATAGAATTGCATTAAAACATCCACATTTTGAAAACAATCGCCGGGGAAGATATGAAGTTAATAACAAAGAATCAAAAGCATATGTAGCCGACCACGAAGGCCAACATTATTTTTGTGCAGGCTTTTTTGGTGGTACAAAAAATGAATTTTTAAAAATGTGTAATAAAGTAAGTTGTGATATTGAATCTGATTTTAAAATTAATTTTGTAGCTGAAGTTCACGATGAAAGCCATACAAATCGTTATTTTATTGATAACCCACCTACAGTTATGCTCCCTTACACTTTTGGATGCCAAGAAGAGTTACCATGGGAAATTACTGATAAAACAAAGATTTTGTATGTATACAAAAATCATGATGAAGTGAGACAGTAATTAGGAGAGTAATGAATAATAATAAAATAATCTTTCTTTTTTTAATTACCTTCATGCATGCAAGTTATTGCAATGAGTCTATTGATTTATATTTTTGCACCGCCGCAAATTCTAAGTATTTTAACAATTTATTAAATTTAATTGGCAGTATTCATAAAACCAATTTTGATAACTTACGCGAGATTGCGGTATTTAACATAGGCCTATCAACAGAAGAATTAGAAAAGCTAAATACCATTCAAAAAGTTAAAACTTATGAAGTAGAATTAACTCACCCAGATTTATTAAAACCATTTAAAACTACTCTATGCGGAAAAGAAGTGCCTGGTTGGTATGCATGGAAGCCGGTAATTTTAAAACAATCACTAGAAATGTTCCCTTATGTATTATACATAGATGCAGGCTTAGGTGTATTAAGACCTTTAGATAATTTATTTAAATATATCCAACAAAATAAATATTTTTTAGGCAGATTAAGACCACATTCTGTCTGGCGACAAACAAACCAATATTTATATGAAAAGTTTGAATTACGCAAACCGGAAAATGAATGGGTAATTTTCCAAGACCCCATAGTAGGTTTTATAATTGGTGCATCACGGCAAGCAAAAGATATATTAATTAACCCTTTTTATGAATTTACCAAAGACATAACAAACTTCCAGGATGACGGCACCTGCCCTGGTGGCTTTGGAGATTACAGACACGACCAATCTTTATTAAGTGTTTATGGACATTTAAACCGTCTATGGACTCATAGATTAGGTTGCGAAAACAATACACCTATACTTTTAAATATTGAAAATAAAACAGAAGATTTTTATTTTCATATAGATATACCACTAGTAAATGAAAAAACCCATATTTATTATTCCGCACGTTTTGACGAAAGACATAATAAATATGCAGAGTTTATAAAATTCGTATCATAATATTTATTTTATTTTTCCTTATGGTAAAGTATTTTATATACTTTTAACTTAAAGGATGTTTATGAAATTTTTTACTGTATTAATTTTAAATTCATGTTTTGCGTTAACTATCTATGGCACAGAAGTGGTCGAAGAATACTCTGCAAATAATCCCAAAAGCGCAGAGTTAGATCAGCTAGATAAATGCTTTAGAAGATGTATTAAAAGAACTGATATAGCTAAACAATTCTCAACACAAAAATATGGTGATTATAATATTGAACATCTTGATAAGGAATTAAAATCTTGCCAACAAGAATGCATAACGCAATTTAAATTACTTGAAAAATTAAGAAAATCATTACTTTTAAATCCTGATTCTGAAAGATAAAAATTATGATGTTCAAAAAGCTCTAAATCAAGGTTAAAAAAAAACGAAGTCATTACTCTTTGCCGGAAACCCTTCAATGCATCATTTAAGATTAGAATATAGCCTACAAACTCATTTTATTTAAATACACATTTTGAGATATCACAATGTTTTGCTTGATTTACACAAACACCACCTGCATTGAAAGCGCATTTTTTAGCAATAGTGGGAAACTTACATTTACAAGAACCTCTGCATTCATCACTATAATCACAAGCTTCACCATCAACTTTTAGCTTACAACAGGAGGGTTCTTTAAGTTTTTTTCTTGAAATTCCTTGTTAATATTTTGAATTTCTGTCTTTACCTTTTTCATTTCCTCACTAAGTTCGCCACCTTTTTTAATCAAATATTCCTCAAGTTTTTTTATTCTTTCCCAATGCGCTAGATCAAGAAGATTAATTTTGAGAATTGGACCTGCTACTAGTCGAGTCTCTGATTTAGTGTTGATGTTAAGACCTTTCTTTAATAATAAATCAATTTTATTAATAACTTTTTGAGTATTTTCTTGAGATTTTGCTTTATAAAGGTGAGAGTCCAAATAAGAAATGTACTTTATTGATTCATAGATTTCTTTAAGATCGTTAGAAAATTGATCTTGATTTATACCTTTTGGCCCTCCAGGAGCTTGAGGTAATTCTTCAGATCCGTAAAATACTCCAAATATCATAATAATTGACACTAATAATTTCTTCATATTATCCACCTATTCTTAGCTTACCTTAACAAAAAGCCTAATAAGAAAGAAATATTTTTGTCGTTAAGAACTATACAGGTTTAATCGTAGTTATTACGATCAACATAAGACCACGTAGAATTAGGTAAAAAATAATCTTATATTGATGAATAACGCATACTATAATTTTAAGTTTAAAATTTAAAAAGTAATACCAGCTTTGGCTAAAACGCCCCATTGATTTATTGCCTTATTGCCATTACTGAATTCAACTTCAGCGCCGATTAAGCAGTATATGGGAAAACGACACGTGTCATAATTATAGCCTATTGATCCAAATATTTTATTAGAGATAGCAGTTGGATGCAAAGGCGCATTAAAGTTAATATCAGAAATCTTTAAATATGTTGTTTCTGCATCTGCTTGAGCTGGACAAGAAATAGTAGATTTGCTTGCAGTGGTATTTACTGCTTGGCAAAGTGTCTCATTTACAGGTGTACAATCTGGGTTTGGCAAAGCCGCCATGCTAGGCAAATCGTTTTTAACAGAATCTGGTAAGTCTGCAGTTAAATCTGTAAGTGGACATTCACAACTCATGGTTACGCTAGTACAAAGAGGTAAGTTCCCTTTAATGCCAAAAGTATCAGGCAAGAAATCTCTAAAACATACTGAATCATCACGTTTTTCTTTTGTTCTAACCCAAAGATTATAACCAATGTTAGCAAAAAAATTACATCTATTTACTTGTAACATTAATGAACCATCAAACATAATATCTGCGCCAATTTTAGTTTCACCTGCTAGAATATTTGCAACCCTATCTATGCCATAGGCATCACCTTGTGCATCAAATTTCTTTAATAATAGATATTGGCTTAAGGGACCATTAGATTTTAAATTAAACAAACGCGTTTGATTAGATTTAAACAAATGACTTAATATAGAATCCATATATAAGCCAACTTTGGTATCACAGCTACAATATAGATCATAAGAAGAGTTAACCCCAAGGCCTACTTGCCAACATTTATTTGCACCCACAATAGGTTCAAACAAAAATTGAGCATTTGGTCTATTACCAGTTGGAAACACAATATGTAAATTAGCACCTAAATGGCCACGTTCTCTTCTTATTAAATCATACCCTAAGTCAAAAATTATACTTGCGACTCCTGATTCTGATTGACTGTTTGTTAATTTGCCAAATTTTAATGGTGGAAATGAACCCTGACCTTGATTACCTACTAAAGCAGAGCAAATTGATTTATATGGAACTGGTTCTGGTTTGCAATTATTTGAATATACACACGGTGGCAACATTCCAGTTTGTGCTGAACCGCCACATGTGGTTAAATCTATAGAAGTTTTACATCTTGCAAAAACTAAATTCATCTTAGTCCATAAATTACAAATGAATCTACTTAAGTCAAAACCTATTCCAAAATCTATAATTAGATTATCTATTTTGGGTGATAAACAGATTGTGCTAGGCTTATTTTCTGGAATTAACAAGCCAAACTGCGTAGAATTTATATCAAAACAATGGGTATCATCACTTGGACCTAATGTTAAACATTGTTTACAATCTTTTAAAAACCATTCTGCTAATTTAGGCGAAAATGAATTAAAGGATTTCTGGTATTCAACACATAAATTCATTAACTTACTTGCATCTCTATCATAGTAACTATCATAATAAAGTTTATTCGGAATAAAACGCATTATTTTACGTGCAGTATTAGAATCTTGTGGCCTTGTTGAATAAAAAGTTTTGCCAAAGACTATATCATTTTTGTCTTGCTCATTAGTTGAGCAGTCTCGATCTGCAATAATTGGTGTTTTAAAAGCATCTTCTGCATTTATAGATATTATAACTAGAGTAATTATATATATTAATTTTTTCATTTAAATCCTTTATAACCCGGGCCGCTTGTTTGCGTACATTCGACTCACTTCGCTCGCTCAGTATGCGCGGGATGGATAGACCATAAAATACTTGTCAAAAAACATGGTTACCATAGATGACGATATAAAATTTCTTAATTATAATGAAAGAAAAAGCTATAAAATCAAAAAAAGCATCTGCTAACAAATAAAAATAAATATAAATAAAGAATTATTGCTTTCCAACAAATTCACTTGGTAATATAAATCATGCTTAAATTGAAAAAAATTATTAATATTGAATAAAAAGGAGAAAGATGCTCCTAAAAAAATTGCTCTATAGTTTAATTTATATATTTATTTGCATGCCTAAATTAGTTTGCCAAGATAATTTATCAACATTAACAAATGTTCAAGATGAGTTTAACAAAGAACTAAATCTTTTAAATATAAGCCCTGTAGCTATCAATTTAGAAAGTTTACAAAAAAAATTAAATATAAAAGATCTTTTAATTAAGCAAAAAATTGCTGAGCTTAAAGATAAGATAGATGAATTAAATGATAGAGAAAGAAATTTAAAAGTAAAAGAAGATTATTTAGTATCTATTAAACATGAAGCACAACAGACAAAGCAAATTCTAGAACAAAAAATTATAGAACTTGATAAAGAAAAAGATCAATTCAAACAAAAGGATCTTGAATTAAACGAACAATACTTAGAAAAATTAAAATACTTAGAAAAAAAAGAAGAAGAAATAAAAATACAAGAAAAAGCAGTAGTTTTTTTAAAAATGGATATTCAAAGAGAACAACAAGAATTAAAGATAGTAATAATTGAACTCGAAACTCAGAAAAAATATCTTACAGAACAGTTTTTATTATTACAGACTAAAACTAAAGAACATGAAAAAAGAGACAAAGCATTATCTGAAAAGGAAACTAGTTTAAATAATCAATCAAAAGTTATAACTAAAAAAGAAGCAGATCTACAAGTAGAAATATATAAATTAGCAACTGTGGAACGAGAACTTAAGGATTTAAAAGAAAATTTAGTAAAATCAAAATTAGAAAATAATACTTTAAAAGAATCTTTGAATAAACAAGAAGCAGAAATAAATGCAAAAAAAGAATTATTACTTATTCTAGATGAAAAAAATAAATCGGATAATCAGGAATTAGATAATAAAATTAAAACTTTTGAAGCTCAACAAAGAAAATTAGAAGAAAACGAGCTATTTTTAAAAGAATATAATGGAATACTTTTAGCAAAAGAAACTGAATTAAAAAATGGCTTAAATAATCTTGCAGCAAGCGAACTTAGTTTAAAAAAAGAAAAAGAACAATTAAACAAAGCTTATAAAAAGATTGAAACGGAAAAACAAAATCTAGAAAAATTACAAGTAAATTTAAATGATATACAAACAAAACTAAACCAAAAAGAATTTGAATTAGAAATGTTCAATGAAAGCTTAGAAATAAACAAAAAAGAGCTAGAAGAGCGTATTAATCAGTTTGAAAAACAAAAAGAAGAATTTATTAAAGCAGAATCTTTAATTATACAAAAAGATAACGAAGTTAATAATAAGATTAAAATATACACACAAAAAGAAAATGACTTAGAATATAAAAAAGAAAATTTACAAAAATTGTCACAATCAATTGAAAATGAAAAAGAAAACTTACAAAAATTAAAAGATAACTTAAATAAAGATAAAGAACTTCTTAATAAACGAGAAATCGAATTAAAATCATTTAATGCATATACTTCTAATGATAAAAAAGAACTTCAAGACAAAATTTCTAAATTTGAAGCTCAACAAAAAGAACTTATTACAAAAGAAACTACTCTTGCCCAACGTGAAATTGCTTTACAAAAAGAAAAAGAAGAATTAGCAAATCTTAAAAACAGTATTGAGTTTAATGAATTAAATTTAAATAATTTAAAAGAAGATTTAATTAAACAACAAAAAATATTAGCAGATAAAGAGGCTGAGTTAAATAAATTAAACACATCTCTGACTAATGATAATAATATATTAGGTGAAAAAATCGCTCAATTAGAACAAAAAAATACAGAACTTCTAGCAAAAGAAGCTAATATTCAAAAAAAAGAAAATGATCTTGAATTCAATAATGAAATTCTAAAAATAAATTCAGCTAAATTTGAATCTGAAAAAGAAACTATTACAAAAGAGTTAGTTAAAAAAGAGACCGATCTTGCTCAAAAAGAAAATGAACTGAAGTTCGAAAATGATAAAATTAATAATAACTTAAAAGCTTTAGAGGCGGAAAAACTAGAGCTAGAGCTACTAAAATATAATTTAAATTCGCAACGCGAGACTTTAAAAAAGAAAGAAGCTGAATTAAATAACTTAAATAATTATACATCTGCTGATAAAGAAGAATTACGAAATAAGTTACAGCTATTAGAAGTTAAAGAACTGACAGTAACAAATACTGCAGAACAAATTAAACAAAAAGAAGCTGATTTAGAATTAAAGCAACAAAATTTATTAATAACGCAAAATGAGCTGACGCAAGAAAAAGAAAGTGTTCAAAAATTAAAAGATGATTTAAATAACTTACAAATAACTCTAAATCAAAAAGAATTTGAGCTAAAAAGCGCTCAAGAATCAACTTTAAAGTCTCAGAAAGCATTAGATTATAAAGTAAATAAATATGAAGCTCTAAGTAAGGAATTATCTCAAAAAGTCGATTCACTTTTAGAAAAAGAAACTATTATCAAACAAAAGGAATTTGAACTAAATCTTAAGTTAAAAAACTTGACCGACAAAGAGACCGATTTAAATAATAGTTCAAATAATTTAAGTCAAAAGGAAAATGAACTTAAATTAGATAAAGAAAACATTCAAAAGTTAAAAGATGAACTAAGCAACTTGCAGCTAAGCTTAAATAATAAAGAAAATGAATTAAAAAACCTACAGGATTCGAATTTAAAAACTCAAGAAATATTAGATTACAAAGCCAATAAACTAGAAACTGAAAACCAAGAACTAATCAAAAAAGAACAAGAGATTACAGAAAAACAAGCCAGTATTAAACAAAAAGAATTTGAACTAGCCATAAATACAAAAAAACTAACAGACAAAGAAATAGATCTAAATAATAATACAAAAAACTTAGAACAAAAAGAACTAGAGCTGACAGGGGAGAAGGAAAACATTCAAAAGTTAAAAGATGAACTAAGTAATTTACAACTAAGCTTAAATAATAAAGAAAATGAATTAAAAAACCTACAGGATTCGAATTTAAAAACTCAAGAAATATTAGATTACAAAGCTAATAAACTCGAATCACAAAATATAGAATTTAACAAAAAAGAGCAAGCTATTATAGATAAAGAAGCTAATATAAAACAAAAAGAATTTGAGCTAAATATTATATTAAAAACTTTTACTGAAAAAGAAACAAACTTAAACGAAAGTTCCAAAAATCTAGACCAAAAAGAAAACTCCCTAAGGCTTGCACAACAAAATTTATTAATAACACAACATGAGTTAGAAAAAGAAAAAGAAAATATTCAAAAATTAAAAGATGATTTAAATAAATTACAAACAAGTCTTTATAAAAAAGAATTTGAATTAAAAACAACCCAAGAATCAACTTTAAAGTCACAGCAAGACTTAATCAATCAGTCAAATAATTGCAAAGCCCAAATTGCAGAATTAAGCAAAAAAGAACAGGCAATTGCGGATAAGGAATCTACTATACAACAAAAAGAGTTTGAGCTAACTCTTAGTACAAAAATTTCGGCTGAAAAAGAAACAAATCTTGCACAAAAAGAAAGTGATATTAAAACTCAAAGTGAACGTTTATATAATATAGAAGCAGAAATAAAGAAAAATACACACAACCTGGATCTATTAAAAGAAAACCTAAAACAGCAAGAATTGAATTTAAGTAAAAAAGAAATGGAAATACAAGCACAAAATCAACTTTTAACAGTTAGCCAAAAAGATTTAGAAAATAAAATTAAAGCTTTTGGATCTGAAAATCTTGAATTAATAAAAAGAGAAACTTTATTAGCACAAAAAGAAAAAGAGTTAATTAATAAGATAAAAGAGAAAGAATTAATTAATATAGCTCAAAACGAAAAACATAAAGATTTAGAAATAGATCAATTGAATCAAAAAATACGAAATTTAGAAGATCAGGCTAAAAAAGAATTAAGAAAAATTGAAAGAAGAACTAAAGAATTAGAAGCCAGAGAGCAAGAACTTAAAATGAAAGAACATGGCTTTACTTTAATGAACCAATACCATATTGCCCAACAAGTTATGCGTGATAATCAACATTGCGCCGTTAGATATAGCGATAAGCCTATCAAAGAAAAAACAAGCTTGTATTAGAATTTCAAATTATATATGATTTTATAATCAATTTAAAAAAAGGATTGTAAAACATGAATAAACTATTCTTAAATATATTCTTGCTTGTAAATTTTAATTTATTTTGTACTCCTGACTTAGAATTTTCAAAACAAGAGCAATTAGATATAATAAAAAAAGAAGTCATTAGAAACCCTAAATATGGTTACTCAAATTTAGAAGTTGCAAATTTAATTAAAGCGTTAGAATTAATTAAAACTTTAAACTTAGTAAATAAATCAAAAAAAGAAATTACCGTACAAACTATTTTAGATCTTCATAAATTAATTCTTAAAGATATTGACAATGAAAATGCAGGTAAATTAAGAACAACTACAGTATCAATTGATAATAATTCATATATATTCCCACAATCATATGAACTTAAAGCAAAACTTGATGAGTTTATTAAATGGTTGCATGAAACTACAGGTGACAGTGTTAAGGTCGCTATAGATGCTCATTTAAAATTTGTTAATATACACCCCTTTTTAGATGGCAATGGAAGAACAGCTAAATTATTACTTAATATTCTATTAATTCAAGCAGGTTATGTGCCGTTTTTATTAGACTTAGAAAAACGAGATGCCTTTTTTGTAACAATAAAAAAGGCACAGGTAGAAAACGACCTTGCTGATTATTATGACTTTTTCTTAAAAAACTAAATTTCAAACCTGATTTTTACCTAAAAACCCCAAAAGCTTTAAAAGACTATTGCTTTTTTACCTTCACTTTTATTACAATTATAAATAATATATAAAAAGTAGGGGAATAGATGAGTAAAATTAATATGTTAATATTGTCACTTTTAACTATCTTTAGCATTAGCTTAATTAACGCAGAAGCAATACCTTCTCATGTGCAAAAAAAAATAGAAACATCTATTGAAAATTCAGGATTTAAGAACCTATTAAAAACAAGACAACAATTAGCATCAGGCAATAATAAAGGTCTTCT
>JARLHJ010000002.1 GCA_031292305.1 Candidatus Babeliales bacterium | reverse complement strand
TACTATTGTTTGGCATACATTATTAACTAAGGTTTGACCTTCTGGGCAAGAGCATACGCCATTGACCAATACTTGAGTCGTCGGACAAGCACATACATTGTTAACTAAAGTTTGACCTTGAGGACAAGCACAAACCCCATTTACTAAGCTTTGTCCAGTTATTGGGCAAGCGCATCCACCTCCAACGGTTTCTATACTTAAGCCTTCTGGACATGCACATACACCATTTATTAAGCTTTGCCCAGCTATTGGACAAGCGCAAGTACCATCTGATAATAAAATTTGTCCAATGCTACAACCACAACTGCCGCCGCTACCATCGCCACCACCGCCTAAATAAATTTGATTTGATGGACAAACGCAAGTACCTAGCGATGCGCCAGGTGTTGGCGTAGGGTCTAATACCGCAGGTGAATTACAAATAAGAGCAGTAGGTGCAGTAATAAGTTGGCCTGTCGAAGATACTGCCGGTCCATGACCGGCAGTTATATTTATTGAAAGACAGGTTGCCAATAAGGCAAAGATTTTTTTTAAATATTTTTTCACTATAAAAATCTCCTTTTATAATCTATTTTTTAGCAGGTTTAGCTTTTTTAGCTGCCGCCGCTTTTTTAGCTGCTGCCGCTTTTTTAGCTTTAGCTGCTGCTTTTGCTTTTTTAGCTTTAGCTGCTGCTTTTGCTAATTTTGCTTTAGCTGCTGTAACAGATGCTTTTACTTTAGCAACTGTAACATGAACGGCTTTTACTGCTGCAGGTGTTTTTGCTGCAGTTAAAGCTACTTTTGCCTGAGCTAACTGAGGCTTAGATGTTGCTATTACTGTTTGCGCAGCTGTAATTGCTTGATTTAGAGGTTGTGCATCAGAAGCAGGTAAATCTGCATCATTTGCAAGAGTTGCTGCGCTATTAACAGCATTACTTGTATTAGAAACTGCATTTGTAGTGTCAATAATATTTGATGAAACATTATTTTCAGTCGGTGTTTGGCTAGGCGCAGATTGAGCTTCGTTTTGTGCTACTACAGCTTCTTTTTCTGCAACTGTAGCGTCTTTTTCTGCCGCTACAACTTCTGGTTGAGCATCAGGCGTTTGCGCTGAAGATTGAGTTACTAATGCTTGAGTTGTTGGTGCTGCTACAACCGGTGCGGCTGTTGGAGTTGGTATAATTACACCATAGTCAGTTCCTGTGTTACCATTTATGTCTTTCCATAGCGTAGGCGCAGTATCACCATTTTGATTTGATGCTAATAAACTGGTATCATTTTGAAACAGAATAGCTAGCTTTTTACCAGTATAAGGTGCAGGATCAGGATTATTTAATGCACCGCTTGCTCCACCATTTTCTGGAACCAATGAACCAGGTAAGTATTTATTTACCAAAGAACTAATGTCGTAAGATCCGTTTTGATTAGAGAATCGACCATCTAAGGCGAATATTACTGGTGTTGAAATAGTAACGGTTTGACCTTGCTCAGAAGATAAAAGCTTAGAAGTTCCTGTAGGTAAATATACTAATGTATTAACTGGGGTATATGGCTGACCCTGATTTTGGTTTATATTACTTGTCACATCATTATAAGCACCCCATAAAGCAATTTTTGGCTCAGAAGCATCTACTTTTATTGTAAATGCTGATAATAAAATTACTAACATTAAACCTTTTTTCATAACTCTCTCCTTTTTTTGAAATTAAAAACCATACTCTTATTCTCATTCACACATTTATCTATTTCCTAAAACCTTGGCTTTAGTACATAATGCCTTAGTAGTAGTTATTGTTTTTGTAACTGCTGGATTTTTTAAAACCACTTTACAATTATTAGTTTTTTTTCCATTCCATGTAGCGCTTTTTACATTAGATGCGCTACATAATACACCATTTAATCCAGCTACTGGACTGGAACCCAATTTGCAACCTTTTTTTGCGATAGGCTTTGTTGGTGCTAATGAAATAGCTTTTTCAATTTTTTCTACAGAAACATCTAAGTTTTCAGCTACGTTCTTAATTGCTGCTGTTTTAGAAGTTCCTGCAATACCTGCCTGATCTAATGCCGCTGGCGCCGCTTTAATTGCAGCTTGATCAACTATATTAGTTTGAGTTTCCAGTTGTTTATTGCTTATAGTAATATCTGCATTCGTAGCACCTTGTATGGCAGCTTGATTAGCTTGTTGTTGGCCCATAATGGCTTGTTGTTGGGCCCCTATAGTTAATTGACTAGATGCTGGCACTTGTATATTGCCATTTGCATCAGGGGTAAATATATTTGCGGTATTAAAGAATCGACCAGACTGAATATCTGATTGATATAGTACAGCTAATCTGTTTGGACTACAACCTATAGATTTAATAGGGCCACCATCAGCGGTGAGAGCACCGTTGTTAATAAGATTTTGACTTGCAAATTGCTGTCCCGCTGTAACTAAATTAGTTACGTCTTGAGTTGAACCATAAAATGCAGCAAACATTTTTTTTGATAAGTTAATACCAGCACCTGGAGATGAAAGTGATGAAATTATACCACCATTACCGCCATTATCTGCATAAGTTGTAAATGACGTATCACCATTATAAAAAATTTTCAAAAATTTTTGAGCAGCAGGGCATGGATCGCCAATACCCTTACATGTTCCATTGACACATCGTTGATTATTAAGTGTTGGATAAGGGTTATCAGCAATAGGGCAATCTGTATTTGCACTACAAGACTTTGCTGAATCTTTAAAAAAGTACCAAACACCTGTATTTGGATCTATTGAATAAATTGCAATATTGCCTTGGGGTACACCTTGGGCATTATTATAAACCAGATTATTAACCGATGTGGTTACATCAGCAAAACCGCCCCATAATGCTGCAACTATAGAGTCTGCATCTATTTTGATGGCAAAAGCCATTAAAATTGTTAAAATTAAACAACTTTTAGTATTTTTAAACATAAAAACCCCTCAAATAACTACTTTTTAGCCCACTACAAGCTATTTCTTTATAAAAATAACACACTTAAATCACAAAATGCAACGAATTTCTGAAATAATGTCTGCGTTCTATTCAATCTGTGATTTAATTTTAGTAATTAGTGATTTGCAAGAATCAATTAAAGTGTTAATTTAAAATTATTCTTAAATTTAAAGAAGGTAGATATGATTAAATTAATTTTAATTGGGCTTATTTTAATAAATAAGATGATTTTGTGCTCGCAGGCAACACTGGCAACGACTGAATTTGTTTATCCAATAAGCTATCACAACAATTTGATTTATTACATACATCAAAAATCATTAGAAAAAATAGAATTTTGTAGCTGGGATATCAAAAACCAGACGTTAAAACCAGATTTATTGCCTAACTGCCTACCTGGAAATTTGACACTATTGCCGGATAGTAATGGCTTTAGCTTTATAGATAGAGGCAAAATAAGAATAAAGTACTTTGGTTTAGAAAAAATTAAAACAATTAATTTATCTGAACCAATTTACAATATATCTACAATCAATTGGGTCGATAATGAAAATTTCTATTTTAGTGCTAAAAATGGAAGCCGATTTAATATTTTTTTTGTTAACACTTGCAATGAAAATAAACTACTTACCATTAGCCAACAAGATATAAATCCAAAAATTAATTCTGATTTTTTATACCCGCAAGTAATAAATGGTAAATTGTTTTTTATTGAAAGATCCGCAGACGAAAGATACAAAACTAAAAAATCACATTATAAAATTATAAAAATTAATTGTCCAAGTTGCATAAAACAAGAAGTTAAATTTTTAACAGAACAAGATAAAGAAGTCTTAATGGAGTTTGGAAATACACCTATCTGTTTTTTAAAAATGATAAATGAAAATGAAGGTATTTTTATAGAGCATCCGGCATTGATAGAAAAAACTGATCGACTTATTTTTTTTACTTTATATAAATTTTATAAACAAGAAGTTAGCAATAATTGGCAAACAAAAGAATTAACAACTTTTAATCTTCCAATTAAATATATTTTTGGTAAAAGCGATGAAAGACTTTACGAATCAATTTTACCATTCATGCCAAAAATATACAATGACAAAATTTATTATTCACATTCAGATAATGAAGAAAAATTAACTATTGATTTATACTCGTATAATTTAAAAAATAAAGAAATAAAAAAAGAGACTGCATCTTTAAATACAGAAATATGTTTTTCTTCAATCAGAGCAGGCGATAAAATCTATTATGGAAATAAAGTAACCAACCCAGAATTTGATAAAATAAATTTACAAAATTTCAACTTTATCGTTTAATCTGTTATTTCTGATTGTAAAATTAATTATATTTTTAGCTTAATCAACTTTAAGAGCAATTATACATAGCTTTATTAAAAATAGCCTACAGAAAGGAGTTTTTAATAAAGCTCGTACGCAAGTTGGCTTTATTTTAAATATTCTTGAACAAAAACACTATCTAATAAACATTAATTTTAGATTTTAAAATAATATTTAAAATTAATTTGACAACTTACCCTCATATATGTTATCCCTAATATAGATGAAATAATATTAAAGATTTTAGGACAAAAATGTTAATAATTTTTCAAACATTCTTATCAAAAACAACAAGAGCTTCTTCTTGCCAAGCTCACTTAAAAACATTCAAATTTCCCTTTTAGCCAGAGCTCCCCGATTTTTAACATAATATACATTATCAGACATAAGGTTTTTTCCCTGGTCCATCTCCGATCAATTTTGCTTCATTATTTTGTGATCTTTTTTTACTATTTTTTATAAACAAGCTCACATGCATTCTTAAAATTTTTATAAGCATTTCAATATTTCGGCCATATTTTCATTTCAGGCTGCAATAGATATAATTTTTTACAAATACCACGGTTGGCTATTTGCCCTAGTTTGAAAACTACGATCTGATCATGCGTATTAAACAATGCTGCAAATTTTGGGCTTGGCTTGTTAAAAAACGCCCGACATGCTAATAGTCAACATAGCTCAATTTTGTGGATTTTTGAGCATGTCTTGAAAGATGGGTTTAAAATGTTGATCTACAGCTTGTTTGCATCAATAATTAATTATTTATAAAAAAATAATAGTTAAATATTTACACAAACACAGAAATATGTAAATATTTATCTAAATAAAAAGAAAGGGTAAATATTATGGAAAAACAAAAAGAACTAACTCGTTTAACATTAGATATTCCAACAGATGAACATAGAAAATTAAAATCTATGGCAGCGTTAACAGGCAAAAGTATGCGCGACGTACTTTTACAGGCTTTAGATTATATTGATATAGAATGTTTAGTAAGTGCTCACATACCAAATAATGAAACACAAAAAGTTTTAGAAGAAATAGAAAATTTAGAAAATCTTGTTAGAGATAAACAAGCCGAAATAATTACTAAAAAATTAGGATTATAAAAATGTTGAATCGAGTTTATCATTTTAAATTTATTCAAGATGTTCAGTCGGCAAAAAAAAATAATAAGAATTTAGAAAAATTAAATGTTGTTATGAATTTGTTAATTGAAGAAAAAGAGTTGCCAAAAAAATATAAACATCAAAAACAAATTACTAACAATTTAGAATATTGGACATGCCACATAGAACCCGATTGGTTGATAGTTTACAAGAAAACAAACGACGCAATAATTTTTGCACGAACACGTTCGCATATAAATTTATTTATTTGACCGACTAAGCTTTCTGCAAAACCTGGCTAAAAATTATATTTATATATTTTCATAAGTTAAAATAATTATTGGCATAGTTTTGTGAAAATTAAAATCTAAAATATGTTGTTCAAAATTTTGCGCCCAATTATTAGACATCAATTCTTTTGTTGCTTCAATTATTAAAAAATCAAAATAAAATTGATCAAGAAAAAAATTGATTAAATTGAATTGATTTTTTGAAATATCATAATTATTAGTTAAAGCTTTTTTAATGTTAAAATAATTTTGGTTAGAATTTTCACAAACAGTTAATATTGCAATATCATTAAAATAATTTAATGAATTGATAACTTTAGAAATTATTAGACGGCCTGTTTCTATATCTTTAACTTTTAGATTGCAAAACCCAGTTTCTAAAAATTTATTTTGTAAAAATAATATATCATTTTCTATTAAAGGTGTCTGAATATTTTTTGTATTTACCTGATCAACGGCACTTAATATCATTAGTTGATCTCCTAAATTAATTGTTCCCCTATTAATTTTTTTTAATTTACAATAAAACAAATAGTAAAAACAAGTATTTTTTTTAAAAATATTTATCTCAATAAAAAACTTTAAAATAAAAAAATTAATGCATTTTATAAAATTTAAATAAAATTAGGATAAATTAGAAAGATATCTCTATTATAACCAATGATATCATGTTATAGAAAATCATTTAATAAAATTAAACCTTAGATGCAGTTCCTTTTTCTTCGGTATAAAATACACAAAGTCCAATAAAGACAATTAAGTTAGAAATATAGAATGCAGAAGAAACGGTTTCGCCTAAAAACAACCAGCCTAATAAAGCTGTAAAGAAAGGCATAGAAAAACCCGTAAAGGTCATAAAGGTAGCAGAATATTTTAGCAATAAACTTGCATAAAAATTATAGGCCAATAATTGAGAAACTATTACTGCGGCAAAAATATAAAACCATAAATAAGCATTATTAAATGAAGGCCAAGTTTCTACGAAAGCAGATTGAGTAAGTGCTATAGAGCCACCTATAAGAGTAGATATACCATTGGCTAATATTATAGGTACATTTTTTTTATGAATTAATTGTTTAATAGAAATCCAACCATATGAAGTTGCACCAGCTGCTATTAATAGTGCTAATTCAGCTGTAGAAAATAATCCAAAATGGTTTCCTGCAACTTCGCAATAAGATGAATCAGTAAGTAATATTGGTAGCATTCCAACAATACCTATAATTAATCCTAACCATTTTTTAAAAGTCATAGTTTCGCTTAAAAGTAAGTACCCAAAAAATGCCGAAACAAATGGAGAGAAGTTATAAATAAAGCTTGCCTTAGCTGCAGTAACACAACCTAAAGCCCAGAATTCAAAAGCATTTGTAATATAGATATTAAATATTGCTGCTGATAATATTAAATGCCAATTATCTTTCAATAACCCAAATGATTTTCTATTTAAAAATAGTTGACTTAATAAAAGAATAATACCTGCAATAATCAGCCTCATCCCTACCAAAAAGAATGGCGGGCCATAAGGCATAGAAAGCTTGAATATTATAAACGCTATAGAAAATAAAAGTTGAAGAAAAATTAAAAAAATCAGGGCATATCCTTTTTTAAAGTATATTTATTTTAATCTAAGCTTTCACCTAGGTTAACATCATTGTCAACAATTCGAACACGTTCTATATTATTGGCTTTTCCTGTATTAATGTCAACATCTACTATGATTCCCGACATAACAGCAGGTGGATTATTATCAACTTCAAACTTTACAGGCATCTGAGTTAAAAAGTTTTTTAATACTATTTCACGCTTCATACCGATCATTGAATTTAATGACCCAGTCATACCTAAATCCGAAATAAAGGCAGTTCCGTCAGGCAAAACACGCTCATCAGCAGTTTGGACATGCGTATGCGTGCCAAAAAGTGCACTAATTTGCCCATCTAAAAAATAAGCGAGTCCCATTTTTTCAGATGTAGCTTCAGCGTGAAAATCCACAAATATTATATTAGTTTTTGATTTTAAAAATGAAAGTGCTGTTTGTGCCGCTCTAAATGGACAATCAACAAATTCCTTCATAAAAATTCTTCCCTGTAGATTTAATACTCCAACAGTAACACCGTTACAATTAAAAGTAGTAACACCTACTCCTGGGCAACCAGAAGGAAAATTATAAGGACGTAATAAATCTTTATTTTCTATAATATAAGACTGAATTTCTCTTCTTGCCCAAATATGATTACCTGTAGTAATAACATCTGCGCCATTAGCTTTTAAAAAATTTGCAATTCGGGGAGTTATACCGCGACCTTGAGAATGGCTATTTTCACCATTTACAATTACAGCATCTATTTTATGCTTGCGCTTTAACTCTGCTACATGTTTTTTAAACATGTAGCAGCCTAATAATCCTACTATATCGCCTATGCATAATACACGTATGTTATTTTGCATATTCAATAGCTCTCTTTTCACGAATAACATTTACTTTAATTTGGCCAGGGAAATTCATTTCCGCTTCAATTCTTTTAGCAAGTTCGCGTGCTAAGTTTATTACTTTTTCATCGTCCATTAAATCTTCTTCAACGATAATTCGTAATTCACGTCCGGCTTGTAAAGCATAAACCTTTTTAACACCTTCAAAAGATCTTCCAATCTCTTCTAGTTTTTCTAATCTCTTAATATAAGCAGTAAATGTTTCTCTTCTTGCGCCTGGTCGTGAAGCAGATAATGTATCAGCTATAACAACAATAGGCCCATAAATAGAAGTAAATGGAACTTCTTCATGATGAGCAGCAATAGCGTTTACAACACGTAGATCTTCACCGCAGCGTCTTGCTATATCAGCTCCAATTTGAGCATGAGGACCTTCAACTTCAGCAGTAACCGCTTTACCAATATCGTGGAATAATCCAGCACGTAAAGCAATTTCTCCATCAAGACCCAATTCTTCTGCTAATAATCTAGAGAATACCCCAACTTCTTTACTATGCTCTAAAACATTTTGAGAATAACTGGTTCTAAAATATAATTTTCCTAATAAAGTAACTATATCAGCGTGAACGCCCTGTAAGTTAAAATGCATAATTGCTTGCTTACCATACTCTTGAATCATTTCATCAAGTTCACGTTCACATTGAGCAACCGTTTCTTCTATTCTTGTAGGATTGATTCTTCCATCAAGAATTAATTTTTCTAATGTACGTCTGGCTATTTCTCTTCTTATTGGGTTAAAGCCCGAAATTGTTATAATTTCTGGAATATCACCAATAACAAATTCCATTCCTGTAGCCATTTCTAAGGCTTTGATATTTCTACCTTCTTTACCAATAATTCTGCCCTTCATTTCTTCATTTGGTAAATGAACCACTGAAGAAGAATGCAGAGTTACTTGCTCAGCTGCATATCTTTGCATTGAATTAACTATAAGTTGAATAGATTTTTCTTTAGCTATGTGTTTAGCATCTTCTTCAACTTTTTGAATCCACTTTTCACTAGAGTGTCTAACTTCAGCTTCAATAGTTTCACTTAATGTCTTTTTAGCTTCATCCTTACTCATTCCACTTATATTTTCTAATTTAGTGATAAGTTCATTATAAAGAGATTTAAGTTTAGTTTCATTAGCTCTTAAGATATCAAAAGACCTAGAAAGTTCTTTTTCCTTAGATTGAAGTTCGTATCTTAATTCTTCCATTTTCTGGTCTTTTTTTTCAACTTCTTCAACTCTAATAGTTATTTTACTTTGCAAGCGTTCTAATTCGATCTTTTCTCTTTTTACATCGAACTCAAATTCTTTTCTTTTTTTATATATTTCATCTTTAATTTTGGAAAAAGCATCTTTTTTTTCTGCTTCAATTTCTTTTCGAGCTTTTTCCCATTCATTTTGCGACTCTTTAATTAGATTGCTCGCATGACTAAACTTTTTCTTTAAATAAAATAAAAGGCCCAATAAAAAAGCAATTAAAATAGCGAGGCCCGCTCCGCTTATTGCATAAATTAATTCTACCATAATAAATTTCCTATTAAATTTCATAAACTGCGATGAATATTATTTATGTATATAATATCATAAAATAGGGAAATTGCTGAATTTATTCACAAAAAACTTGTAACTTTTGTTATAATTTTCTTGCTTTAATCTAAGTTGAAATTGTTTTCAAAATTAGATAATTATATCTTTTATCCGTGTCTATAATTATAAATAATTAGGGCCTTGAATATTCAAGGCCCTAATTTTAAACTACGTAGATAAAGAGGAACATTTATCAATTAAACTTGATAAGCGTTCACCATCTTTTTTTATTTCTTCTAATTCTGATTCCAATTTTAACGTTTTGCTAGCAATTTTTAAAGCTGCAAGTATTGCTACTTTCTTAGAATCTAAGATAGCACTCTTTAAGGAAATCTCCTTCATTAAAGAATCAACATACGATACAGCATCCATCACTAATTTTTCCGAATCATCACTTACAACAGTAAAAGATTCTTCAAAAACATTAATTTGATATTTTTTCATATCATGTATCATTATGAATTTTCACTCTCTACTAATGAATCAATACTCTTTAGCAACCCATCAACCACCATTTTTGTGATTTCTTTTTCCTGGTCTAAATCATCTTTTTCTTTAAGCATTGACATCTCAAGAGCGTCGATCTTTTCATGAAGAAGCTGATTCTTTTCAGCTAATTCAATATTTTCTGATCTTAGTTTTTTGCTAGAATCTAACAAATCCATAACTTTTTTTTCTAATGATGATAAAGCGTCTACCATTTTGTCTCCTTTGAATAAAAACTATTTTTTGATTATCCAAAGGTATCTTAACTTTATCACTTTTGAAAGGTCAAGAATTTATTATTTTGCTAATTCAACTAACTTAGAAAACGCTTCTGGTTCAAAAATTGCAAGCTGACTTAACATCTTTCTATTAAGATCAATATTTGCTTTTTTCAATCCATGGATGAAAACGCTATATGAAAGTCCGTGAGTTTTAGCTGCTGCGCCGATACGAGTAATAAATAAGCCTCTCATATCACGTTTTTTAAGCTTTCTACCTTTAAAAGCAAAAGCCATAGCACGGCGTAAAGTTTCTGCTGCACGTTTAAATACGTTTTTACGTTGGCCCCAAAAGCCTTTAGTCTGTTTTAATAATTTTTTGTGACGTTTCTTAGTAGCGACACCACGTTTTACTCTTGTCATTGTATGTTCCCCCGGTTAGATATTATAAAGGTATTAATCTGTTTATGTGTGTATAATCAACATCACTTATAAAAAGAGTTTTTCCTAAATTTCTTTTTCTTTTTCTATTCTTTTTAGTTAAAAGATGTCTTCTACCTGCTTTAGCACCTTTTATTGCGCCAGAAGCCGTTCTTCTGAATCTTTTTTTTGCGCCTGAATGAGTTTTTTGTTTTATTGCCATAATCAATCCTGTAAAACTAATTGCCTTTTAAAAAATAAATTCTTGACCACATTTGCCCCATGCTAACATCTTTTTCTGATTCAAGGCCTTGAATATTTGCTGAATTAAAAAATTCATTAATTTTTTCAAATAAAACCTTGCCAGCCTCATTTCTGTTAACAACTTCTCTACCTTTAAAAACTAAAGTTATTTTTACTCTTTTGCCTTCTTTTAAAAATTCTACAGTTTGATTGAGTTTGATTTGTAAATCATGATCCCCAATCTTAGGTCTAATTTTTATTTCTTTAACTTTAATTACTTTTTGCTTTTTTTTAGCTTCAGTGGCTTTTTTCTTTTTAGAATAAAGAACTTTTCCGAAATCCATTATTTTAGCAACTGGATATCCTTCATTTCCTTTATCCGAGATTAAAACCAAATCCACACTAGCTTCTTGAGCTAATTTAAGTGCTTCAAATCTAGAAATTATTCCCAGATTTACACCATCAAAAGAAATGACTTGCAACTTGTCAAATCTTATATGTTCATTTATTAACGATTTATCTTTCAAGACTAAATCTACCTCTATTTATTAAATTATTGTACTTTTAATGCTTTTTTTTCCAAAATAACTGAACGAACTTTTTCTAATATAGTATCTGCAATCTCTGGATTATTCTTTAAATAAACCACAGCTTGTTCTCTTCCTTGAGCTATTTGTTTATTATCAAATGAAAGCCATGATCCAGATTTTGCTATAACTTCATACTCTAAAGCCGCATCAATAAGGTCAAGCTCTTTTGAAATACCCTGATTGAATAATAAATCAACTTCAGCAACTCTAAAAGGAGATGCCACTTTGTTTTTTACAATTTTTACAGCAATTCTATTTCCAAAATGAACGTCATCTTTTTTAAGACTACCAATTCTTCTGATATCAATTCTCATTGACGCATAGAATTTTAAAGCATTTCCACCTGATGTTGTTTCTTTAGGAGCATAAGGCATTGAGTTTATATTTTGTCTAACCTGATTGATAAAAACTAAGACAGTCTTAGATTTGTGCACAATAGGAGTCAACTTTCTTAAAGCCTGAGACATTAGTCTTGCTTGAAGACCAACATGAGCATCGCCCATCTCGCCTTCTAATTCAGCTCGAGGTACAAGCGCTGATACAGAATCAATTACCACCATATCTACAGCATTAGATCTGATTAGCATTTCTGCTATTTCTAGAGCTTGCTCACCAGAATCTGGCTGTGAAATAATTAAATCTTCAGTGATGACACCTAATCTTTTAGAATGTTGTGGATCAAGAGCATGTTCTGCATCTATAAAAGCACAGATTCCACCTTTTTTTTGCGCTTGGGCTATAACATGTAAGGCTAAAGTTGTTTTACCAGATGCTTCAGGTCCGTAAATTTCAATTACTCTACCTCTAGGAAATCCGCCCACACCAGTCACTTCATCGATTAATATTGAACCGGTAGAAATAGAATCTATTTGCTGATTTGTAACTTGGCCAAGGAGCATAATTGCCCCTTTGCCGTATTGTTTATCAACCTGTGTAAATATAGATTCTACTGCTTTTTTCTTAGATTCTATAAGAGCATTTACTGCTTCTAGCTTTTCTGACTTATCTTGCTTATTTTTAATCATATTACCTTGGGAATTTTGTTTGTTGCTGATTTAGCATCTTATCGTTAATATCAATTTTAGCATTTTTTTGTAAAGAAGCAATAAACCCTGATTCAATTTCAGCTATATTTTGCTTTTGCAGGCTATCTTCTGTTGCTTTTCTTTGCTCTTCAAATTTATGCATATTAAAAGGCTCAACACTATCCACTTTAATTAAATAGCCATTATTATCCTCTATAAGACTTGTAGCTGCGCCTTCTTTTTCTAAATTAAACAGTGCAGGAGCAGGTATTTTCTCTTTTTTCAACATAGCCTCATCTGAGTTTTCTGCCTGGCTTATCCAACCTGTATTTATTAGCTTAGCGTCAAATAGAGCTTTTAACTCTTCTAAAGACTTGTTATCTTGCTTAGCTTTTTCTAGATCTGATTTTAGCTTTGCTTCTGCTTTTTGGCTATAAATATCATTTTCTATGTCTTTTTTAATAGCTGATATTTCTGGAAGGTAACTTTTGTCTATTTTGGTCAACTCAACTATATAACCCTTATCGCCTTGAGTGTAATAAACAAAACCTTGTTCAGTTCTTATTGAATATAGCTTTTGCACTTCTTGCGCTTGGCTTACAGCAGTAAGTCCCAACTTTTTTTCTGTTGCTTTTTTTTGATCTTTAAAATTATTGATTAAAGCTGCTTTATCTGTTGTGTCAGCATTAACCTTGCGAATAAATTGCTTAGCATCTAAATCAAACAATTTCTTAAATCTTTCTTTACGAATTACTTCTTTAATTAGATTTTTTACATCCTCTAATTTTTTGAAGGTAGCTGGCTTTTTACCAATTCTTTGAATTATCTCTAAACCTTCTTTAGTTTGAACTAAACCAGATATATCGCCATTAGCTTCTAATTCAAATGCCGCACGTTCTAGCTCAGCATCTTTTTGCCCCTTACTAAATTCTATAACTTCACCTGAAAATTTAGTTGGATCTTTTTTAAGCTCTTCTAATGCTTTTTGTGCTTGAGGTCTAACAGTTGCCATGTCTTTAGGGTCTGCCACTTTAAATAGAATACGCTTTACTTGTATTTGTACTGGCTTATCAACATACAGTTTTTTATTCTTATTATAGTAACTTTCAATTTCTTTATCGGTTACATTAATACCATAAGTTTCTGGATTAAATTCCCAAACTAAGCCTTCACGCTTTTCTGTAGTCATGTAATTTTTTTTGTTTGCAGCATAAAAAGTTGCAACTTCTTTATCTGTTAAAGCTGTTTTTTTAGCATTAGCCAAATATTTATCAAACGGAAATACCAGTATTGAATATCTCTTTTTAACATCAGCTTTGTTATATTGATTTATTACTACAAATTCAGGAACATAAGCTGCTGCTTTTGTAAAATCTAAAATCATTTTATTTTTTATATTATTTTCAATTTCTTTTTTAAATTCCTCAACTGAAGAATAATTAAGCATTCTGCTCAAAGATGCCATATCAACACTACCAGCACTAAGCATTTCTGGTGGTAATTGTTTTAGAATCTCTTGATGAGCGTATTCAGGATCAACTTTAATTTTAAGTTTGCTTGCTACGTTACCCAAAAGCAATTCTTGTATTAAAGTCTTAGTAGCTAATTCTTTTGGATCATTATTTAATCCGTATGACGATAACAACATATCAGCATAAGCACCAAATTGTTTTTTTAGCATAGCGATAAATTGCTTTTGTTCTTCAATTTTTTGTTGATATCTTGCAATTGAAGCCTTAGTTCCGTTTACTGAAATTGACCATTCCGTTGGCTCGCCCCAAAGTTTTTTTAAAAGCTCTGGCAATGACGCTGCGCCTACCATTGATAAAAGAACTACCCAAATAAGAACTTGAAAACCACTTTTTTTGAATTTTGAACGCATATCAGAAATCATGTTTTATCCCTTAATTTTTTTTCTCTTCTACAATTTTTACATCTTTAATTTTCTCAGTCTTTTGAATTTTAGCAACTAAATCCATAAGCTGATCTTTATTATCAAATTTTTCAGTAACTGCTTGAAACCAATAAATTGATTTTCCTTTAGCAGTTTTGCTTACACGCTGCCTTATGTCTACATTATAACCATGCTGCAAGGCACGCTGTGCAAATTGCTGAGCTGCTGCCATAGTTCCAAAACCTACCAGTTCAGCATAATAAAATTTATCAGATATCAAATCAGGCTGTGCAAACGCTTGTGACTCAGTGCTCGCTTGCGAAAGTTTATCTTGCGCTATTTTTTCATTTTCTTTTACAGCTGCAATTTGTTGACTATCACTTTCTACTTCTTCAAAATCTTCTTCACTTGATTCTACTTCTGGCTCTGCAGATGTTTTTTCAAAATTAGAAAAAGCATAATTTATTTTATCTGTAAATGAATCATCTACTAACTTTTCAGTAAATTCTTGAGTTGCCTTTCCATGACCCCAAAAATAGCCTGATATAAAAGACATCATAAAAAGTAAAATTAGCAATGAACAAACCATGCTTGTTTGTCTGTTTGTTATAAAAAATCCATCGACTGAGCAGTGACATTCTTTTTCTTTTTCTATTGAAGACATAAAATCCCCTAATTTTTTAAACTTGCAAAAAGAGTATTAAGATCAGTCAATAAAGTCAAGTTAGTCCAGATAATTTTTGTTTTTATACAGACACCCTCAGCGCTATGCTTAGCACAGTCTATCGAGGGATAACATGAATTTGCCAATAACTTTGAGTTTAGCATCCTAAAAAAAGTTAATTGTCGCTTAGCATATTTTCGCGTTTTTTGTTGAATATTTTCAATCAAAGCATCTCTATCTTTATTCTCAGAATCTAAATAGTTTAAAATATCATCATAGCCAATAAGCTTTTTGATTTTTAAAAAACTTTCCCACTCGCTATTTTTGATCTTCTTTACCTCGTCAATCCAACCTTGGTCTATCATTTCTATAACGCGTAGATTAATTCTTTTATACAACTCATCTCTATCGCGATCAACAACCAAAAAGGTAAAATCGCATGGGGGCTCAAATTGCGGCAAATAATCTGAAGGTTTCTTGCCTGTCTTTTGCCAAATTTCTAATGCACGTTTTATTCTGTAATTATCTTGTTTATCTATTGCTTGCGCACGCTCAGGATCTATATCATATAACATTTGCCAAAGATCTTGAGTTTTCTCTTCAAAAAATTGTTCGCTTGCAAGATCTTCATTACCTCGATCGTCCAAATCTAATAACGGGAACAACAATGATTGAATATAAAAACCAGAACCACCCACCAAAACAGGTAGTTTATCATTTGCCCAAACTTTATTAATAGTTTGCAAAACTATATTTCTATATTCATGCACTGTAAGACTTCTAGGAGTATCCAAAATATCAAAAAGATGATGAGGAATTCCGCCCGCGATTTTAATTCCTTCTGACAAAGAACTTAATTCAGGCTTTGCAGTACCAATTGCAAAAGGTTTATAAAATTGACCAATATCAATATTTATAATTTCGCACGGCACACTAGCACCTAGTTTTAAAACTAGGTCAGTTTTGCCTACCCCGGTTGGACCTGTTATTATTAAAATCTGTTTTTTATCCATGTTTTTATTTTATCAGCTTTGTCCTACTTAAGCCAGAGCGATTTGACTAGAAATGTATTTTATGAGTTAATTACTACTTTAAAAAATAAAATTTTTCGAAAGATATTATGAATAGGTTCGGCTCACTACGTTCGCTCAGTATGAATTGTATATTAGTTTTAATTCTAATTTCAACATCTCCATCTAAGGCAGAAAGCTCTTGGGGAATAAGTGGTCTGACAGGAATATCATATGGCAATGTTAGGATAGGGCTCACAGAAGCCGCTTCTTTTGGTTTATCTACTTTGGTGCTTAATGATCCCAAATGCACAAATCAAGATCGCTTAAAACTATTAAGCATAGCTCTTAGTGCAACTTCAGTTATTTGTAATAACATCGCTTACAAATATTCTTTTGGCGACCAACCAATTATTAAATTTTTTGGAAAGGTGGGTTTTTGGTCCACTGCAAAAATAGCTTTAATAGCTAACTTAGTATTGGCCGCTAACGTAGTTAAATAAAAAAATTAGGGGCATTTCTGCCCCTTTTTAATTACATATAAGCTTTTGGTTGATTATGACTAGGTTTATGATTAATTGCAAAGAATGATCTAAGTTGTTCAACAGCCTGTTGTTCTATAACATTTTTCACTAAAGAAATTTCTTCAGCTAATAAGTTTTCGATTTGCAATAACAACGTTCTTTCCCCAAAAGATAATTCTTTATGCTGTCCAATGTATTGTAAATCTTTATAAATTTTAGATATCTCAAGCAAGTCGCCACTGCGCAACTTGAATTGATATTGTTTGCTACGCTTATTCCAATTTGTGTTACAAGCTTCTTTATGAAGATGAATTTCAGGCTCAGCTAATACTTTGAATATAACATCAATGCATTCTTCTGAGCTTAATTTTCTAATACCGGTTGGCACAATGTTATCTGTTGGAATTAGAATCGTCATTTCTTTATTAAGAAATTTTAATTCATAAAAGATAGTTGAATTACCAGAAATAATTTTTTCAATTATTCGGTTTATTTTTGCAACTCCATGACCTGGATAAACTACTTTTTCATTAAGCAAGTACATAGTCACAACTCCTTTTTACCGGAGTTGACCTCTAAGGCCTTTACCAAGACCTATGCAAGTATAGCAGACATTAAATTTTTGGAAACTTTTTAGATCAAAAATCTATCAATTTTGGGGATTATAATTTATGGTAACGGCATCTTTCTTTTAAGCCTAAAAAAATAAGATTTATTTACAAAATTAGAAAAAGTACCTACAATCCTAATACCATGATAAATATTAACATCTATAAACTTTTTAATCGTTCTATAAAATGGAACACAATTGAAGCAGTTGTATATCAAGCTGTTTTGACTGCCCATCATATTTTTTTATTTTCTGCAGTAGATAAGCTAAATTACGCTTTAATTGGAACTGTTTTTTCATTATTATATCTTACCATTGTCTTTTTAAATCTTGGCCTAGACAAATCACTCGCAACTTTTTTTGTAGACTACACTAAAACCAAGGCTAATTTTAAGAAATATTTTTTATCACAACTCTTCTTGCAAGTAATATTATTAGTTTTTGTTGGCTTAATTGGGGTTATGTTTAAAGATTCTATAAGTTGCTTGTTTTCATCGAACTTTAAATGTCCAACCTTAGAAAGCAGTATCTGGATAATTATAGCTTTGTTGCTTTTAAGCGAAAGCTTAAAGAAAACATTCAGAACATTTGCCCAATTGGCGTTTTTAAACAAACAAACTACTAGCATAGAAATTTGCGCTATTATATTATACTTTGCTACCGTTTGGGGATATTATTTAATTACAGCTAAAATTAGCTTGCTTACTATCTTAGTCCCTTTTGTTTTAGAGTCTTTAATTTCTAATATCTTTCTATTAATAATCACCTATAATTATTACAAAACTATATCACAAACAGAACTTGCGCCCAAAATTGCTATTGCTAGCATAGTATCTAACCGGTTCTTCGTTTACATCAACCAAATAAGTCATATGTTTTTTTCAGGCAATTTTATAATACCTTTTCTTGCAAGCATATACAGCCTAGAGCATATTAGTACTTTAAAATTAACAAATAACATAGCGGTATTTATTACAGTATTAATGGAACGCATATTTGGAATTACCAGCGCAGCATTATTAACACACGTAAAGTTTTTACAGATTTCAGATAGAAGACAAGCACTTAATATATCAACAAGCAAATTGTATAATATACTTTACGCAATAATCATTTTTTTAATTATAAACTTTAAATTTCTCAGTTCTTATAAAATTGCAATATCTGATATGAACTGGATGCCAATTTATCTATTCTTAGCTTTACTTATATTTGAAAATTTCTTTATCACTTATGAGCAATATCTTATAGTTGAAGGAAAATCATATTACTTAATGTTCATTAATAGTATTTCAGCATTATTATTTTATATAATCTTGGATAAGACCCAATTGTCACTTTCAGAAATCTTAGGGGTTTTAATAGCGATCAGAATATCATCCTTTTTATTATTAAGACTGATCTGTTATTTAATACTAAGCGTAAACTTGCCCTACAAAATAAAGCTTAAACACATATTGTTTTACATTCTAACATCCCTTTTATTTCTTACCCTGTGCAAACTAGTCGCCAAAATAACGTAATCCCTTAAAAACATCCATTTGATTAAATCTGTAGTTTTGTTACAATTAGCAATATTATCTGATTTTTTCAATTATTATACAAATGGCGGTTTTTATGAATAAATTTATAATGGGCATGTTGTTATCAATGGGATTTAGCTTACTTAGCTCTGAAGCGACTATAACAAGCAAATCTCAAGCTTTTAAGAACTTTAGTCTAATAAAAGAACTAAATAGCAAAGTTAAAGGCGTAAAGTCAATTAGCTGGTCACCAGACAAAACCAAAATTGCTTCTATTTCTGTAGATAAAACAATATCTATCTGGAACTTAGATGGTCTCTTAGCTGAACACGTAATAGATACTCCGGAAGACAAAGAGATTTTTTCAATCGCCTGGTCACATGACGGTGAAAGATTAGCGGTTGGGTTTGAGAAAGATATAGTAATTTATACCCTAGAAACAGATGATGCAAAAGTCTTAAGCGGTCACACCAAAGGCGTAAGTTCTTTGTCCTGGTCAACAGACAATACCCGCCTGGTTTCAGGTTCTTTTGATGGCACAGTGAGAACATGGGATGTTGTTACTGCAACACAAACTAGCTTACATGACAACTCAGACTCAGGTCGTGTTTTATGTGTATCATGGTCACCTGATAATAAACATATAGCATTTGGATCAATATCTGATTCAATAAAAATTTTAG
This sequence comes from Candidatus Babeliales bacterium, assembly GCA_031292305.1. Lineage (GTDB taxonomy): Bacteria > Babelota > Babeliae > Babelales > JABDEC01 > JARLHJ01. Next base: position 13,136 of record JARLHJ010000002.1, on the reverse strand, counting down.
ACGCAAAAAACCTTGAAGTATCGAGAACTTTAACTTGCGATTCCAGCATAATAAAGTCTATCTCTTGGTCACCCGACAGCACAAAGTTAGCAGTAGGTCCACGTGATGGGGTTATAAGAATTTGGGACGTTAAAAACAATAAAATAACTGCTAATTGGAAAGCTCAAAATCAAGTTGTTACTAGCATTTCTTGGTCAAGATATAATCTTATTGCATCAACTTCCACTGATAATACTATCTCAATTTGGGACCATCAAGGAAAACTATTAAAAGAATTAAATGATTTTAATACTCACGTTATTTGTGTGAAATGGTCGCCAAGTGGCAAAGAATTAGCTGCATGTTCTATAGACTCTCCAACTATAAGAATATATGGCATGAAACCAAGTTCTTGTCAGGCAGCTTTATCTGTTTCATCAACTTCATTAGCTGCTATGCCTATTAAAGAAGAGTCTAAATCTAACTTAGAATCAGTTTCCTTAGAAATGCTACAAAATGTAAATTCATCAAGCATTCCAGCATCAAATTCTCTAGCCAACTACGCAACTCCTACAAATAGCAAAATTGAAGATCAAATTATTAACTCTATTGTTACTTTAACTAATGAACATTGTGCAATAGCCAGATCTCATCCTGAAATCATAATTTATGATTTTGAAAATCATGGGATTTTATTAACATTAAGAGGACATTCTAAAAACGTTACAGCCTTGGCATGGTCTTCTAAAGGTAGAATATTAGCTTCTGCAGCAGAAGATAATGCTATAATTATTTGGGACAATCAAGGCGACATATTGCAGACCATGGCTGGACATAACAACCCAATTAAATCTTTGTCAATTTCCCCGGATGGTAAATACCTAATTTCAGGCTCATATAACAATGAAATTTTTGTCTGGGATATTGAAGAAGGCCAATTTTTATCTAGCTTAGAAAATAGTGGCAGTTTAATTTATTCTGTTGCTTATTCACCCTGTGGTAAAAAAATTGCTGCATCTACAAAAAATAACATCATAATGTGGGACAAAGAAACAGACTTTAAAATACCTACCTATTTAAATGCACACAATGGAGCTGTGTTTTCCATCTCATATTCACCTAATGGTGAAAAGCTTGTTTCTGCTGGTCAAGATGGCAAAATAAGAATTTGGGATACAAATTCCAACAATCTATTAAATGAATTAGAAGGTCACAAACAAGATGTTTATATCGTTGCCTGGTCACCTGATGGAAAAAAAATAGCTTCAGGCAGCGATGACAACACTATAAAACTATGGGATGCTGAAAGCGGCTCATTAATTAATGCAGCAAAAAAACATACAGATTTAGTTTATTCTCTTGCCTGGTCACCAGATAGCAAATCATTAATTTCAGGCGGAAATGATAAACAAATAATAGTTGGTAAAGCTGGGAAATAACAAGATTTAACAAGGAGGATAAAACATGCCAAAAATAATATTTATATTTTTTTTAATGTTTTGCCTTCCTTTAAATTGCTCGCAAGCTGCAAAAGCTGATGATACCTGGTTAAATCCTGCGTATGATTTTACAGAATACAAAGCATTTACTGGCCATTCCAGGGGAATTAAATCTGTTTCTTGGTCACCCGACAATACAAAAGCTGTTTCCGTTGGATCTAATGGATCTATTCACACCTGGGATACAACTTCAGGAGATGAATTAGGCAAGGTGATTGGCTTTCAAAAAGCAATATATTCTGTAGCCTGGTCCACTGATGGAAAACAAATAGCATTTGCTCAAGAAGATAATAAAATAATAATACGTAATGAAAAATTAATTAAAGAAGCGACTCTTATTCATTCAGAAAATCCAATTTTGTATACACATTCCCCCTTAAACGCTGTTAAATCTGTCGTATGGTCAAAAGATAGCACAAAATTAATTTCTGCTTCTTTTAATGGAACAATTGTAGTTTGGGATATGAAAACAACAACAAAAATCATTACATTAAATGAGGACATTGAAAGTCTACAAGATTTAAAAGCTCGCAAAAGATATGCCATTACAGCATTGGCTTTATCACCTGATCAAACTAAATTAGCATCTAGTTCTCTAGATGGCACCATAACAATCTGGAACATGCATACATATGAAGTAATTTATATCGACTATGAAAAATCAAAGCATGTAGTAACCTCATTAGCTTGGTCACCAGATAGCAAACTTTTAGCATCAAGCGATAGCGATCATAAAATAGAAATCTGGGATTTTCATACAAGAAAAGTATTAAAGAAACTAACAGGACATACAGACATTGTTAAATGCATATCTTGGTCACCAAAGGGCGAATTAATTGCATCTGCTAGTGAAATCAATGATCCTACTATAAGAATTTGGAATGTAAACACAGGCTCTGAATTAAATAAAATTGAAAGTCACAAGGCAGCAGTTACATCCATTGCTTGGTCCCCTGATGGGACAAAGATATTGTCAGGTTCAAACGATAGAACAGTTAAAGTATCTGAAATTAATTCAAAACAGCGCTTAAACATTTTAACAGAACATAAAGAACCTGTGACAACTGTAGCATGGTCACCAAACAATAAATTTTTGGCATCCGCATCGCAAGACAACACAATAATTATTTGGGATGCCCAAACGCATAAAGAAATTAGAAAGTTATTAGGCCATACAGATACAGTTAAAACTATTTCATGGTCACCAGATAGTTCAAAACTAGTTTCTGCTTCAACAGATAAAACTATGAGAATTTGGGATGCAAATTCTGGAAAAGAATTAAATACTGTGTTAAATGCAATAATTACTTGTGTAGCTTGGTCACCTAATGGATTACAAATTGCTTCAATTGATTGGAATAAAAAACTAAAAATATGGTCATGTGAATTACAATTATTAAATTGGTTTCATAGCGCTTATCCTCTTCTTTCTGTTATTTGGTCTAGCGATAATTCTAAGTTAATTTTTTCAGGCTTTAACCAAGAGATAAAGACACTTAATCTTAATTTTTTTAAACATAAATATTTCGAAGCTGCCGACCAACTAGAGAATTTATCCCAGAATGTAGAGTTTTTAGGCGGGCATAATAATAATATTTGTTGCTTAGCCCAAATTCCACACAGCAACAAATTTGTTTCAGGCTCTGATGATAATACGTTAATAATATGGGATGAATCTACAAATGAAAAATCAATGGCTTTAGAAGGCCATATTGACAAAGTAAGATCTGTAGCTTGTTCTCCTTGTGGAAATTTAATTTCATCAGGATCTTTTGATAATACAATTCGTTTATGGGATGCAAATACTGGAAAAGTATTAAACGTGTTACTTGGACATAAAGATAAAATTAATTCTATTGCTTGGTCACCAGATGGCAAGCAATTAGCTTCTGGATCCTCTGACAATACTGTAATCATCTGGGGCAATAACTCAAATGGCTCTTCGTCTTTAAAGAACTAAGCCTTATACAAAGCCTTAAATATGACAATCAGAAGAGCAAAAAAACTTCTCAGTCCCGTTTATGAAATCCCCCTTCTTTAATTTCATGCCCTTCAATGTATATAATTACGTTTATTGGTTAGAAAACTACAACAAATCTAATTGACGTTTATTGGTAAGTTTGCCGAACCTGAAAGCCGGATAAGCATATCTGTAGTTAATAATATCTAAAATTTCATTTATTTCTCATTTTCCCCTGCACAAAGTCGAACCCGAAGCCAATGAAAACACTAAATTAAATTGGCTTCGGGTGAAGACGGCGTGATTAAAAGCCCCTTTCCAAATTCATAAATCTTGGTTAAATCCTAAAACCAAACCCCGAAAACAACTTGATAGTTTTGATATAACCCTACTATTATGCGACAAATATATATAATAAATAGAAATCACTACTCTCCCCAGCGCTGCCAATCTCAAGACAAGTCTTACAATAACGTTGCAATTATGCGACACGCATAACTAAATACGCTCTTACTTCTACCTTAATTTAAATAAAAAACTATTGCTTTTGCCACCTGACTTTAATTACAATTATAGTATAAACACAAAAAGAGAGGATTTTATGAATAAGTTTATTAAAGCCATTAAGTTATCATTTGTATTAATTGCCCTGTTTTTAAACTCGGCAATAATTAAATCTGATAGAATCCCTATGGATTATGATCCGTATGATAGATATAACAATTTAGATTCCAATAAATGGCAAGATGGATATGATGACAGCCATTCTAGCTTTATGAATTATGATAGATTAAATGATAATGGCAATGATGATGGTTATGATCAACAATATAGCAGACCAAAGAGCAATGCTTTAATAAACGAACTACGCGATACAAAATATTGCGTCGGCTGCGACTTGCATAATTCTGATGCAGCTAATCAAAATTTAAATCACGTAGATATAAGTCATAGCAACTCTGCAAATATTAATCTTAAAAATTCAAGTTTATCAGAAGCAAAAGCAATGGATTCCAGCTTTGAATATGGCGACCTAGAAAATATAGACGCAAGAAAATCTGATTTTACAAATGCAGATTTTGAACATGCAAATGCTACAAATGCTAATTTCTCTAGAAGCGATCTATATAACGCTGATTTTAAAGAAGCGCAAGCTTCAAAAGCCAATTTTCAAAGAGCCAACCTTGCTAGAGCAGATTTTACACAAGCAGATTTAAGAAAAGCAGATTTTAAAAATGCAGAATTATTCGAAACAGAGTTTGAAGGCTCTGATAGAACCGGCGCTACCTGGACCCGCGGAGAAATCTGTTTAGACAGAGACTGCAAAAAAACTTCTGGCGGCGAATTTTATGAAGAAATTACTTCACTATTAAAACAAGAAGAAGATACAAAAAACAAGACAAACAATACCGCGAAAATTAAGATTCAAGAGCCTGCAACCAGAACTCCAGTTGCAAAAATTATTGTACAATCATCTACGCCTGACAAAATTGTGACTCCAGAACCTACAACAACTTTAATTTTAAATCCAATTTCTGAAACAAATACAACAAACACTGCACAAATTACAGAAGATATTAAGTCTCCAGAAGTGGCTATAACCTTAAATCCAATTTATGATACAAGCAACCCTACAGAAGTTATTCCAGAAGCTATTCAGGCTCCTGAGGTCACAATAACTCAACCTACAAACCCTACTACAGCCGAGGTAATTACAACCACATCACCAGTAGCTACTAATGCAGTGCCTGAAGCAAAACCCGCGAGTTAAAATACATATTCTTTAGTTTAAAATTAAGAAAATCTTAGCGTAACGCACTAAGATTTTCTTCTAAAATACTTGACTTGTCTGGCCGAAAACCTATAATATTAAACAAAATACGATGTTTGCAGAAAATAAAAACACAGGGAGTTTTTCATGGCAAAAAAAATTATAGGTATAGATCTTGGTACAACTAACTCAGTTGTATCATTTATAGAAGGCGGAACACCTAAGGTTATTCCGACCAAAGAAGGCGCTAATATAACCCCTTCAATCGTTGCTTTTACTAAAGATGGCAAAAGATTAGTAGGTGTTTTGGCAAAAAGACAAGCAATCACAAACCCAGAAAACACTATTTATTCAGTAAAAAGATTTATTGGTAAAAAGTTTTCAGAAGTTTCTAAAGACGCTGATAAATTCCCATATAAAATTGTATCTCGCGCAAATGGCGATGTTGGAATCATGGTTAATGGCGAAGAATACTCTCCGCAAGAAATCTCAGCTGCTATTTTAAGCAAATTAAAACAGGATGCTGAGGATTATATCGGCGAAACAATTACACAAGCTGTAATCACTGTTCCTGCATATTTTAACGATGCGCAAAGACAAGCAACTAAAGATGCAGGTAAAATTGCTGGCTTAGAAGTAATGCGTATTATTAACGAACCTACAGCAGCAGCCCTTGCTTATGGCATGGATAAAAAAAAGAATGGCACAATCGCGGTTTTTGACTTCGGTGGTGGAACATTCGACGTTTCTATCTTAGAAATAAGCGATGGAATGATTGAAGTTAAATCAACTAATGGAGACACAAGCTTAGGTGGCGATGACGTAGATCAAAAGATTATTGATTATATCGTAGAAGAATTCAAAAAAGAAAATTCTATGGATTTAACTAAAGACAAAATGGCTTTACAGCGCTTAAAAGAAGCTGCAGAAAAAGCAAAAATTGAATTGTCTTCAGTTCAAGAAACAGAAATCAACTTACCTTATATTACTGCTGATGCTTCAGGACCTAAGCATTTAACATTAAAATTATCACGTGCAAAATTAGAATCTATGTGTGCTGATATTTTTAAACGTTTATTAGAACCATGCAAACTTGCAATGCAAGATGCTAAATTAACAAAAGATCAAATAGATGAAGTTATTTTAGTAGGTGGTTCAACACGTATACCTAAAGTACAACAACTCGTAAAAGATTTCTTTGGCAAAGATCCAAACAAATCTGTAAACCCGGATGAAGTAGTTTCAGTGGGTGCAGCAATACAAGGTGGTATTTTAGCTGGTGAAGTTACAGACATTTTATTATTAGACGTAATACCTCTTTCTCTTGGTATAGAAACCATGGGTGGCGTATTAACTAAATTAATCGATAGAAATACAACTATTCCTACTAAAAAATCTCAAATATTCTCAACAGCAGAAGATAACCAAACTGCAGTAGATATTAGAGTATTCCAAGGGGAACGTCCTTTAGTTAAAGATAATAAACTATTAGGCCAATTCAAACTTGACGGTATTCCAGCTGCTCGTAGAGGCGTACCTCAAATTGAAGTTTCTTTTGATGTAGACGCAAATGGTATTATGAATATCACTGCAAAAGATAATGCTACAGGCAAAGAACAACGCATTACTATTACTTCAAGCAGCGGACTTTCTAAAGAAGAAATTGAACAAATGGTCAAAGATGCGGCTACTCATGCAGCTGAAGACCAAAAAGCAGCTGAAGCTATAGAAAAGCGCAACAAGCTTGACGGTCTTATCTTAGACATTGAAAAAACATTAAATGAAAATAAAGATAAGCTACCTGAAGCTGATGTTACCGCAACTCAAACAGCTTTAGAAAAAGCAAAAACAACATTAAAGGATCATGCTGACAATGCTGAAGAGCTTACTAAAGCAGCTGAAGAGCTGATACAAGCTTCTCACAAAGTAGCTGAAATTCTTTATAAACAGTCTCAAGGCCAACCAGGCGAACCAGCTTCTGAATCATCAGAAGAAAAAAAACCTGAAGAACCAATTGATACTGACGTTACTGAGTAATTAAATAAGGGCCTGATTATATTAATCAGGCCCTATTTTTTTAATGAATATAATGAACTGTTAAAAAACCGATAGATAATTAATAAAATTATAAAAATTAAGCATTTTCTGCCTGCGCCTGTTGAATAGCCCGCCAATTTGCAATAAGATCTCTACTATCTAAATTTAATGGATTATTTTTAATGCGTAATTTTATTAAATTAAAAATAATGTTCGGTATTTGGATTAAACTTGTTATAAAATTATTTGAAAGATCCAAAATTCTAAGAGCATTCAAACCCTGCAAACTTTCTTCTATCTTACTTAACTGATTATTTGAAAGATACAAATCCTGAAGAGAGTTCAATCCATGCAAACTATTGCTTAAATCTTTTAATCGATTGTGTGTAATAATTAAAGTAGAAAGTTTATTCAGACCCTGCAAACTACTACCTAAATTTGATAATTTATTATTGGATAGATTCAAATAGTGGAGTCTCTTTAAACTATTTAAGCTATCCCCTAATTCTATTAACTGATTATTATTAAGATATAATAAATTTAGCTCATTCAAACCATGCAAACTATCACCTAAAGTTTGTAGCTGATTAGACATTAGATTTAATAGTTGAAGAGATTTTAAACCCTTAAGATTATCACTTAAGTCTATTAATAAATTATTTGATAAATCTAAATAAAGGCAATTCTCGATATTTGGTATTCTTCTTAAACCTTGAATACTTGAAAGGTAAAAATTACTTAAATTTAACTTATAACCTTTATTCAATTTTATATTTTTAAAATCAATTAAATCATCTATAGAAAGTTTCCATCTTTTAATGATCTTTATGGCTACAGCTACACTCCCATCTGGCCTAAGAACCTTTAAAAGAATATTCTTTAAACTTGGTTTTAAATTCTTTGATCTTAAATAATAAAATTTTTCAATTAAGTGCCAATTTTTTTTATAAGTATTGTTACAATTCATAAATAAACTAATAAGCTGATGAAGATTTCCCAGATTTAAAGTTTGATCATCATTTATTAAAGTTTGAGCTAGCTTATCTGCAAAAACTTCAATCAAAAATTCACTATCAAAATAGAGATAAGTAGCAATAAAACATTTAAAATATTCATTTATAATATCCATATTTTCATGGAATATAGGCTGAACTTTATCATATCTCTCTTTTTTACTTTCCAATATTGTATTTTTAGAAAGTGTATTTAACGCATAAGCCATTATGCTTAATGTTAGAGCATCTATTTCCTCACCAAAATTAAATTCATAACTGGGGCGACCTATACAATTTGTAAATCTTAAATTCGCTGCTAAAACAGGAACTTGTTTAGCCATAAACAAAGGAATTTCAAATTTTATTCCATCGAAACTAATTAAGGTAAAAACTTCATTAGTATCAGAACTTGTGGCTTGCTTTTCTTCATATTCATCTAGACTTTTTGCTTCATCTGCACAGTAATTAATTGAAGTTGCAATCATCACAAAAGCTATTAAAATATTTTTTAACTTAATCATTTTGCCCCCCATGAATGGCTTGCCAATTTGCTAATAAAGCTAAACTTTCTGGGTTCAATTGATTAATTTCTACTTTTAACACTCTTAAATTTAAAATTCTTTCTGGATTATTACCTAAGCTTACTAGTGGATTATTTTTAAGATTTAATTCTTTAAGAACGTTCAAACCTTGCAGACTGTTACCTAAATCTGTTAATTGATTATTAGCAAGATCTAATTCCCAAAGAGCATTCAATTCCTGAATACTAGCCCCTAAATCAACTATTTGATTATTTGAAAGAGACAAGCTCTTAAGAGCATTCAATCCATGTAAACTATTAGCTAAATTAGTTAGTTGATTGTTAGATATAACTAATACTTCAAGAGCATTAAATCCCTGAAGGCTATGACCTAAATTAATTATTCGATTATTATCAAAATTTAATTCTCTAAGAGAATTCAATCCACGAAGACTATCACCTAAATTTATTATTTGATTGTTAGAAAGATCCAATTCTTGAAGTGCATTCAACCCCTGAAGACTATCACCTAAATCTCTTATTTGATTGTTTGAAAGATTTAGATGAACAAAAGCATTCAATTCCCGAAGACTATCACCTAAATCTCTTATTTGATTGCTTGAAAGATTTAAATACTTAAGAGATTCCAATCCCTGAAAACTAACCCCTAAATTAAATATTTGATTATCTGAAAGAAATATTTGCTTTAGAGCAATCAATCCCTGAAGGCTAGTACCTAAATTAGTTATTTGATTTTTAGAAAGAACTAATCTAGAAATAGAATGCAATCCCTCAAGATTGTTACCTAAGTTAGTTATTTGATTCTTAGAAAGATCTAAAATTACACAATCATTAATATTTACTATTCTTTTTAATCCATTAATACTTGCTAAATAAAAATTAGTTAAACGTAGCCAAGTATCATTTGGCAAGTTTTTTTCATAATCAACTAAATCATTTATAGAAAGCTTCATTTTCTTAATAATATTTTCACGTTCAAAATTCACATTTGCTGGATTAATATTCAAATAATTTATTAATTCAGGGCTGTCATTTAATAAAAGAGTATCTAGTTTTGGCTTTAATTCATTTGATCTTAAATAATAAAATTTTTCTATTAAATACCAACTATCACTTAAAGATGAATTCATTACAAACAAATTAATAACGTTTATTAAATTATTTTTATTTAATGTCCGATCTTCATTAAATAAATGTTGTGCTATTTGATCAGCATATACATTTGCCAATGGTTCAAAATCAAGATATACAGAAGCAGCAAAACATTCAAAAGCCTTTTTTAGGCTTAAATCATCTTGTGTTTGAATTTTTTCATATAAAACTCTTTTATTTTCTAAATTTTTAAGTTTATCAATTGATTTTAATGCATAGATTAATAACCCTAAAGTAACTTCAGAAATTTCATTTTTTTCAAAATTGTAGGAATAATCAACACTATCATCTAAGCTTTGCAAATTTATTTGTGTCTGTTGAAAATTTATTTGAGCTTTAATGAGAGGAATTTGTAATGCAATTTTTAAAGGCACTTTGAATTTTGCTCCATTAGAGCTTATAAAATTAAAAGTTTTATTACTAGATGAACTAATTGGACTAAAATCTTTTTCTTCTTCATCTAAACCTATAGCTTCCTGTGCACCATAAGCTATAAATGTAAATGTGATAGATACTAAAAATAATAGGTTTTTATATTTAAACATTTTATCCCTCCTGCTGCGCTGCAACTATAGCCCTTTGATCTGCAACTAAATCTAAGCTCACTTGGTTCAATCTGTTATTTTTTGAATTTAACACTTTTAAATTTAAAATTCTTTCGGGGATATTACCTAAACTTACAAGTGGATTATTATTAAGAGTTAATTTTTTAAGAGCATGCAGACCTTGCAGACTATTACCTAAATCTGTTATTTGATTATTAGAAAGATACAATGTCTCTAGAGCATTCAATCCTTGTAGACTATTTCCTAAATCTACTAATTTATTATTATCAATAAATAATGAATTAAGAGCTTTTAATCCGTGTAGACTATTTCCTAAATCGATTATTTGATTATTAGAAAGATTTAATACTCGGAGTGCAAATAACCCCTGTAGGCTATTTCCTAAATCGATTATTTGATTATTAGCAAGACTTAAAGTATGGATCGCAATTAACCCATGAAGACTATCTCCAATATAGATTATTTTATTATCGGCAAGAATTAACACCCTGAGCTGAACCAATCCATTAAGACTATCACCTAAGTTGACTATTTGATTATTAATCAACCCGATGCCTCTAAGTGCAATTAATCCATGAAAATTATCACCTAAATCTACTAGTTGATTATTTGAAAGTTCCAATACGTCACAAACTTTAATTTTTGGTATTCTTGTTAAACCATCAAGACCTGATAGAAAAAAGTTAGTTAAATCTATTTTTTTGTCAGCTGATAATTCTATATTTTTACCATAATCAATTAGATCATTTACAGATAATTTGTATCTTTTAATAATATTTTCTCTTATATAATTCAGATTAGCTGGATTAATATTTAACTGTGTTATTAATTTAGGATTATTATTTAACAAAAGAGTATCTATACTTGGTCTTAACTCACTAGATCTTAGATAATAAAACTTTTCTATTAAATACCACCAATCTTTAATATTTTGCTCAGAATCGAATAAATTAATTAATTCTTCAAATTTACTTATATCTAAAGAACCATCTTGGTTTAGCAATAGCTGCACCATCTTATCTGCAAATAGATTTTCTAATAATTCATCATCTATCTTTATTGCATTTACAAACAAACTAAATACGAATTTCAATTTATAATCAGTTAACAATTTTTTTTGCGCTGCTTCATATAAAACTTTTTTATTTTCACCATCAACATGAACCATTCGCATAGCTTTTGCTAAAATTGATAATAAGTGCATTGGTATAAAGGTTTTTAATTTTTTGGCATTTACACCTTTTTCTAATGCAGCTTCAACAAGATTGGATTTGTTTGCTATATTATGCGGCAAACTAAATTTTGCATTCTCTTGGCTTACAAATATAAATTGACCATCGACGTCTTCTTGCTCGCCTACCCCTAACCCCACAACTGACTCTTGAGCACAATAAGTTATTGATATTAAAGAAAGCCATATAAGAAATACTAAATTATTTAATTTAAACATTTTGCCCCTCATGAATAGCTCTCCAATTTGCAACCAAATCTGAACTTTCTTGATTCAACTGAATAGTATCTACATTTAAAATCTCTAAATTTAAAATCCTTTCGGAGTTATAACCTAAACTTACAAGTGCGTTATTACTTAAATCCAAGATCTTAAGATTATTCAAATCCTGTAAACTAACACCTAAATCAGTTATTGTATTATCTGATAGATATAATTCTCTTAAATTGGTCAATCCATTCAGCCTACCATCTAAATTATTTAGTTGGTTATTTGAAAGAAACAATTCCTCAAGAGCAATCAACCTATTAAGACTATCACCTAAATTAGTTAGTTGGTTATTTGAAAGAGATAAAAATTTAAGTGCATTAAACCCGTGCAAGCTATTCCCTAAATTTGTTAATTGATTAAAATGAAGACTTAATGATTTAAGCTGGATTAAAAAATGAAGGCTATTACTTAAATTTGTTAGTAAATTATTATTTAAATGTAACGTTTCTAGAGCCACTAGTTGTTGCAAGCTATCACCTAAAGTGATTATTTGATTAAACGAAAGGTCTAGAAAAGTAAGAGAATTTAAACCTTGCAAGTTACTACCCAAATCTGTCAACGCATTATGAGAAAGCATTAATACATCAAGATCGTTTAAATCTTGGAAGTTGTCACCCAAATCTGCCAACAGGTTATTTGAAACGTCAATAACATTAAAATCATTAATATTTGGTATTCTTTTTAAACCATCAATGCTTACAAGAGAAAAGTTATTTATTATAATTTCATCTGCATCCAATTTTATCTTATCATAATCAATTAAATCATTTATAGAAAGGTAAAATTTTTTAATAATATTTAATCTCATATAATTCAAATTCCCGGGATTAATATCTAGAACTTCTATCAATTCAGGGATATAATTTAATAAAAGATTATCTATATTCGCCCTTAATTCATTTGATCTTAAATAATAAAATTTTTCTATTAAATACCAACTATCAATTAAAGATGAATTCATCAAAAACAAATCAATAACGCTTACTAAATTATTTTTATTGAATGTTCTATCTTCATTAAATAAATGTTGTGCTATTTGATCAGCATATACATTTGCCAATGGTACAAAATCAAGATATACAGAAGCAGCAAAACATTCTAAAGCCTTTTTTAAGCTTAAATCATCCTGGATTTG
>JARLHJ010000047.1 GCA_031292305.1 Candidatus Babeliales bacterium | reverse complement strand
ATTATGAAAGAAAAGTTAAACGCCAAAAAATATCTACTTATTTACCATTTGTTGGAATGAGAAAAACTACAACACTAGATTTGGGAAGATTAAAAGTTGATATCTCTGTAATTGTTGAACGTCTAGAAAATAATATAAAATTAACTGGCGAAGCATACTATTCTGAAATTTATTCTACTCTAGCCAATAAACTTGATTTAAAAAAATGGAAAGACGCACTTAACAATAAATTAGAAATTTTGGCTGATTTACAAGAAGTTTACCAAAATTTAATTAACACAACACGAGAAGACTTATTGTCTGTACTTGTTATTATTCTAATCTTTATTGAATTAGTGGTTGGTATTTTAAGTTATATCAAAGTATAAAATTAAAAGAGCCAGGAATTTACCTGGCTCTTTATCTATTTAAATCTAAAAAATTATCTACAACCGGGATTACATGTATTTGAATTCGGTGTTAATGGTGCAACTAAAGTGAAAAAAGAAGCTGCTGCTATCTCAGGACCTGATGCGGCTACTACTTGTACAAAATTTCTACCTAATGTTGCTAAAGGTGGAGTAAATGACCAAAATCCAGAAGCATTAGCAGTAAAAATATTACTAATATATGTTTTGCCTGTTTCAAAACTTTGTAACTCTAATTTTAATTTGCTATTGGGTTTTGCGGTACCTGCTATAACAAGCGGATCACTCACTATTGAACCGTTTTCAGGAGAATTTATTGCTAAATCGCCTGCTAAAACATTAAATTTACTGGTAGCGGTAACTTTTTTTCCACTAATAGTTGCAGTTGCAGTAACTATATTTAATCCATTTATGAAACGCCCAGCTGGTAAATGCCATAAACCAAAACGCTCACCCAAGCGACGACAGGGTGATATAGTTGCATTTCCTACGGGAACTGCATTTATGTTAACTGTTATAGCTGATTCTAATCCATTACATGGATATGTACCAGTGATTGCAAGTTGATTATTTGTAGTAGTCGAACCATTTTTTGGCGAAGTAATTGTTAATTTTTGAACCGGAGCAGGTCCAACTGTAAACGTACTTGTAGCTTTAACAGTTTGACCATTGATTGTTGCCGTTACTACAGCTTTATGAGTTCCGTTTGCTAAAACTGTACTTGATTTAATTTTCCATATGCCTGGAGTTTGTCTATTACCTTCTTGTGAAATAACTCCATCAATTGTTAAATTTACACCTATATTAGGAGAAACTGTACCGGTCACCACTGGTTGATGATTCGTTGTATTTGAACCGTTAGCTGGACTTGAAATTGTAACTGAAAGTGCATGCACAATCACATTACTAGTTAATGCCACTATTAACAGAACTTTGGTAAACTTGCTTTGCATTTAGGCTCCTTTTTTGGATTATAAAAAATTTCATTTATCTACAGCATGACGAATTCGAACTTGGTCCAGCTGGTGCAACTAATATAAAACTTGAACTTACAGTTGTAATAGCACCTGTCGCCGAAGTTGCAGTTACACGTATAACATTTCTGCCTAATATTACCCGTGCTGGCCTAAATGACCAAATACCTGTGTCATCAACTTTTAATTTACCCAAAGTCGATTTACCTGTTTGAACATTTATTATTTGTATTGCTAGTGCACTTCCTGGTTGTGCAGTACCTCTTACAACAACTGATCCAGCTATTGTGGAATCATTTGCTGGTGAAAGAATTGCTAATTTAAATTTTTTTATAGTAAATGTAGATTTAGCAGTAAGAAAATTTCCATCTAACTGCGCAGTGGCCACTACAGTATGTACACCTTCTTTTAATGGTTTATTTGGAGTAATATTCCAGTTTATACAAGGTTGAGGTGGTGGACAAAAAATTTCTGTTGCAAATCCAAGGAATTTACCATCTAGTGATACACTAATTGATCCTCCACCATTTACTGCTATAGCTGTTCCTGTAATTTTAGGTTTATTATCAGGTATTATAGAACCATTTTTTGGAAAATTAATTGTTAATGCAGATGAGGCATTCATATTTGTATAATTACTCACCATCAGCAGTAACATAACTTTAAAAAATTTATGTTGCATTCGCGCTCCTTTTTTTGGATTTTGAAAACTTTTATAAATTTTAAATAAAGTGACATGTAAATTGCAATACAAACAAATCGAATTGATTTTAATAATAAATTTAGCCATTACTTGCAACCTTCGCCTAAGGCTCTGCATGAAGCTACATTGGGCAAAGTTAGGGATTCAAGGGAGGAGCTCCTTGGTTCAGGGGTTGCAAGGGGGCCAAAAAGTTGGCCCGCCTTGCCCTTCGCCTTGAAGGCGCTTGGGACAAAAAATATAAAAAAACTATTATTTGATAGATTTTAATTTTAGTTCTGAACGACCCAAGGTCGATTGATATATTAAGAAATGTCTTCTTCTGGAATAGTATAAGACTTACTTCTCATACCACGTACCTTTAAGGATCTGACTACAAACTTAAAAAATAAAAATGCTAATATAATTACTGCACAAATAACTACCAGAAAAAAACCAAGCAAATATTTTAATATAGTTATTGCCCATGAAATATTATTAATCGCACATGCAAAAAGTATAAGTAAAAATAAATTACGCAATTTCATAATAAACTCATTTAATCCTACCCTTCAAGTTCGCTCGTTTAACTCGCTACCTTCAGGGCGAACGGATTAGGTATATAAGTAAAAAAAATTATTTAGCGACAATAACTTTTGCAGGTCTTAAAACCTTATCATTAAAAGTATAACCACGTTGAACTATTTCAATTATTGTTCCAGATTCTTGTTCAGAATCAATTTGAGCTATAGCTTCATGAAATTCAGGGTCAAAATGAATGAATCCATTAATTTCTTTGATGTTATATTTATCAAGAAATTTATGAAAAGCTTTGTGAATTAATTCAAAGCCAGATATCCAAGTAGCTAAATCTTTGCCTTCTTGTTTCTTTGACTCAACCATTGCACGGTCAAAATCATCTATGATTGGCAATAAAGAAACAATTACTTCGCCTTGTGCATCTAATAGCCAATTTGCTTTTTCTTTAACAACACGTTTTTTATAATTATCAAAATCAGCATTTAAACGCAAAAGTGTATCTTTTACTTGCCTTAATTCTATTTGACAAAGGTCTGCTGCCTGTTTTTCCGGATTATCTTTAATTTGATCATTTTCTAAATCTGGATGATTATTTTGTGATGTTTCCATTTTTTAACCCTAAAATTTGTTATAAAAATTAACTTAACTATATTATTAGATAAACTTTTCAAATATTAGTTTATCAAAAAAAGGAATAAGTTGAAAATCCAATATTCAAAAATCATAATTACATGCTTAGTATTAGTAAATTTTACGATTAATTCTATAGACAACCCCCATTTTTACAAAGCAACTCATTTTTGGGAAGAACCAAGATTTGAAAAAGATGATCTAAATTCATTTCAATTCTGGTTTGGGGGTGGAAAAACTGCTACCGGATATAATGGATGTAAACAAAAAGTAAATGTTCTGCAAATATACGGTCCTGAAAATATTGCACAATTAGCACATGGTATACCCGAAGAAATTTTAAACAAATTTCCTAAAACTCTTTTAAATACAATATGGCAAAAAGAGCCTAAAAATTGTGATTTTGGTAAAATAAAATTTGATGGCTTATTTAGAATGCTAGAATTGGACTTAGATTTCAAAAAAAATTTTTCTTATGGCCTATTTGGTGAAATACATATGCCATTCAGAAAATTAGAAATAACAGATATAAGTTATTACAACCTAACTAATTCATGTGATTTGGGACCCGATATAAATTATATGCAATGGCTTACCTTTATGGCTAATTTTAAACAAAACATGCAAAAATACGGAATTAATATAAATAGATCTAGTGTTGCAGGAATAGGCGATACTTCTTTATTAATTGGTTTTACAAAAAATTATGAAGATACTGAATATATAGATTTTATAGATTTTACAATCAAAGCTGGTTTAGTTTTACCAACTGGCAAAACACAAAACTTATCAAACCCATTTGCATTGCCTCTAGGTTATAATGGCCATTTAGGTTTTAATGGTTATTTAAATATTTCAGTAGGATTATATGAATGGCTAACCTTAGATATTTTTTCTAGCTTTATTGCCTTTGCTAAGAAAACAAAAGAAATGAGAATTAAAACTGCTTATGAACAAAATGGATTTATAAAGCTAGCAAAACAACGTGCAAATGTTCATAAAGGAACCATTTTTAGCATTGGTTCATATATTAAATTTGATCATATGTTAAATGGCTTTTCAGTTTTATTAGCTTATAGATTTGATAAAGAATTTAAAACTAAACTAAGGCTTAATAATTGCAGCAACTTTAATACTAAAATTGCCAACAGTGATGAGCTGTTGCAAGGTTGGTTTATGAATACACTTAATGTTATTGGTGAATATGATTTTGCAACCTATGAAAACCCGAACAGACCTCGATTAGAAGTTTTTTGTGATTTTGCTTTAAACGGCAAACGCATTTTTAGAACAGATATATTTGGGCTTGGATTTAATATAGATTATTGCTGGTAATTTTTTTATTGATTTTAATAATATAAAAAAGCTAAGTTATTAAATAATATTATTATACAACTTTAGAACACAAAAAAATTAATTAAATCCCGTTCGTGGCGAATATTTTGCGCAAGCAAAATGTATCGAATCCATGAACACATACAAAGGGGAAAATGAAAAAAATAATATTTATTTTTTTTATAACAACGCCATTTGCACAATCCTTTGCTGAATGCAAAAATTGCAATAATACCACACATGTCGTACAAAGTATGGTTGGCTTTGCAAAGCCAATATCTAAACCCAATATAAATACTAACACCGAACCTAGGCCTAATATTAATAATCCAGTTGTAGGATCGGGTAATATCGGACACGGGAAAATTAAACCTAAAAACAAGCCTAAAAATACTGGAAAAGAAATTTTTAATGCTACTACATTAAGTGTTGCATACGGCAGCACTGATAAAGGCCTCATGTCAACAACTTTAACAAATGGCAATACCATTGTTATTGGTAGCTCGAATGCAAATGCTACCGGATCTAAACCTACCGGAACTGCTCAAAACTTTTGTTTAGCGAGCTATAATATTAGTGGCCAACCTAATACTTCATTTGGCACAAAAGGAGCAACAACAACTGACTTTTTATCAGTTACTTCCAATGGCCAACAAACAGGAAGTATTGATATACCAACTGCAATGTCAGTATTATCTAATGGAAATATTATTGTCGCTGGAAATACTAATGCGAATATATTCAATACAGGTGTATTTACTCAAAACAATTTTGCTTTGGCGAGCTATAAATCAAATGGTCAACTTAATACCAGTTTTGGCACAGGAGGAATAACCATAACTGATTTCGGTGAAACTATAGATGAGTTTCCTGGAAGCACCGATACTGTAGTGGCAATGTCAGTTCTTCAAAATGGCAATCTGATTCTTCTTGCAGGCAATACCAATCTTACCCCAAATGGAATAAATAGTGCCTTTGCTATAGCCAGCTATAATTCTTCCGGCAGATTAAATAGATCATTTGGCAAAAACGGAGCAACCAGAATAAATTTTGCTTTAACATTAAATCCAACCTCACTATTTTCTAGTGTTGATATATTAACTGGCATGACGGTTTTATCGAATAATAAAATTTTGCTTTATGGATATTCTAACGCACAAGACCCTAATTTTGACTTTGCCGTTGCAAGATTAATGCCCAACGGGCAATTAGACACTTCTTTTAATAAAACCGGGATAGTTTTGACCAATATATCTACAGTGATAGGCTCATAAACTTAATTATTAACAACTTTTTAGAACAAAAAAACATTGTCACGATTTTAACAAAAAATAAAATCGTGACAATGTTAAAAAAATTATTTAGTTATACTTATTTCTTATTGTTTGAATAAATGTGTCACCTGGTACACAAGGTGGAATTGCTTTATATTTTGCCAATGCAAAATCATATAATCGATTTGTAGCATTAGAATTTCCAACTGCTAAAATTTCACCATTTTTTTGTACAGCAATAGTTTTACTACCAGGTGTTATTACATCTACACTATCTGCACCAATACCTAAAGCTGTCTTGAAATCAGTCAATGTTACGCCATTAATTCCAAAGCTAGTTATAAGTGCCCCATTCTCACTATATGCAGCTAATGCAAAATCTAATTTCGGGTCATTAACATTAGAGGTACCACCTGCTATTATAATATTACCTTTTGTGATCCCTATACTACCTAATTTATCATTACTCAATTTAGATTTACCAAGAACAGTTGAAAACGCTGTAATCACAACACCTTTAGTTCCAAAGGTTGTATCCAATTTTCCGTCTTTTGTATATTTGGCTAAAGCAAAATTAAATGTTTGATTATCAGGATCAGCTGCAATAGTTGTCAATGCAGTTGAAAGACCACCAACTAATATACTGCCATCTTGAAGCAATAAAACACTTTGTCCCATATTTTGACTTACAGGATTTGCTGATAAAATTGATGAAAAATTTGTAAGCACTATTCCCTTAGTGCCAAAAGTTTCATCTAAATCCCCATTGGTCTTAAATCTTGATATTGCAAAATCACCAAATGGATTTTTAGCTGAAGAAAAACCGGCTGCTATAATTTTACCATCAGGTTGTAAAACTATATTTCTTATTGAATCTGTACTCAAAATAGGTATCCCAAAAACTTTGGAAATCGCAACTACTTTTAAACCATTGTTTCCAAAAGAACTATCTAAAGAACCATTAGGCATATATCTTGCTAACGCAAAATTGGTACCATTAAGATTTTCTACCGTTGTACTACCTGCTGCTACAATTTTTTGATCTTTTTGAATAACAATACTATTTATTACATCAGAGCTTAAATTAGACTTTCCTAAAGTTTGTCCAAAATTTGTAACAACTGCACCATTTGTTCCATAAGAACCATCAATTATTAAATCCTTAGTAAATTGCATTAATGCAAAAGAATTTGTAAAAATTATTTTATCAGAAAGTACGTTAGAAAATCCACCTGCAACAACATTACCATTTTTATTTAAAGCAATACTATTTATAACGTCTTTACTGCCTAAAAAAGGGGTAGTACTTACAAAAACACCTAAAAGATTATTAAAACTTTGCGTAAAATTTATACCTAAAGTATTTGCAGTTTTATCAAGTGAGCCATTTGTATTATACCGTGCTACACCAAAATTATAATTTGGGTTAGTAAGATTATTAAATCCACCTGTAACAATTTTACCATTTGGTTGCAGTAATACACTATTTATATTATTTATACATTTTAAAGGTATATTTAAAGTAATTTGAAAATCAGTAAGAACAAGACCTTTATTTATATTATTTATTTTTCCAAATGATTCATCTAATTTTCCATCAGAATTAACTCTAATTAATGCAAAATCAAAATTAAGATCATTAGCACTAGACATTCCTGAAACAATAATTTGACCATTTGTTTGTAATGATAAATTATTATAAAACATTACTTCTTCTGCCAAAGGCGAGCCATATGTTGTGGTAAATTGGGGTATAAAAATACCCCTCGATCCAAAAAGTGGATCAAGATTACCATTTATGTCATATCTTAATACAGAAAAATCAAAATGTGGGTTAATAACATTTGTATAACCACCGGCAACAATCTTATTATCTGGTTGAATTATTAAGCTTGTTAAAACATCAGTACTAGTAGGACTAAATTTAGTTTCAACGGTCCCACCTATCCCAAAAGAGGTATCAAGCGATCCATCAGTAATATCATATCTTGCTAATACAATTGCACTACTTGGTGTGGAGCCGGTTGATGTAAGTAGAACTCCACCAACAAGAATTTTGTTTTCACGGTTAACTTTTTGAATAGCGACAGCACTAGCATTGCTAGGTGATCCAAAAGTTGTAAGAACTATGCCTGATAACCCAAAAGAATTATCAAAAGAACCATTTGGATTCAATCTTATTACTGCAAAAGAACCATTTGGATCAGCCGCAGTTGAAAGTCCACAAGCAATAATTTTACCATCGTCTTGTAATGCAACACTATTTAAAAAATCGATACTTTTTGAACTAGATCCTAATTCTTCTGCAATATCAAAAATTAAAGCACCATTTGTACCAAAGTTTATATCTAAGGTTCCATTAGATTCATATCTTGCCAGAGCAAATGTACCATTTGGATCAATAGAAGTTGATATGCCCCCGGCTACAATTTTGCCATCCGGTTGTAATTGAATAGCTTGTATAGTACTTATGCCACCCGCCGCGAAACCTGCAATTTTACCAACATCCGTACTTACTATTCCATTTTTACCAAATGTTGTGTCTAATTTACCTGTTGTTTCATATCTTGCTAATGTGAATAAAGAAATACCAGTAGCCGTTGAATAACCGGCAACTACAATTTTACCATCCCGTTGCAATGCTATGCTATTTATAAAATTTTGACTTTCTGTTTTTAAACCAAGAGTTTTGGCCACATTTGTTAAAACTAAGCCTTTTGTACCGAAAGATTTATCTAAGATTCCATCTTTAGTATATCTTGCTAATGCAAAATCAAAAGTTGGATTATTAGCATCTGAAAATCCACCTGCTATGATTTTACCATCGGCCTGTTGGATTGAAATTGCAGTAATTATCTCATGACTATGAAAGGGCGCTAATTTATTAGATATTGTTTTGAAATCTGTAACAACAACACCTTTTGTACCAAAATTTGTATCTAACGTATTTTCTGCAAATATAAATAAATTAATAAATAACAGATTTAATAAAATGTATGATTTGATCATTAATTTTTTCCCTTTTTCTAAAAATAATTATTACTACGTCTACGAGCTACAGGCAAAGATACTGATGGTCTCTGAATCGCAGCCTGACTTAGTGCTGAATTAAATCTATTAAAGATACCTGGTCGATGAAAAATTTTTAAATTCATTTTATTTTTTACAGCTTTGCTTCTAACAATTAAAGTTTTTGCAATGGATTTTTTTGAATGAACTTTAGATTTTAAATCATATGAGGCATCCATATTAAAAATAAATATTAAGTGCAATAAAACTAATCTTTTATTAAATAACTTTTTTTGCATAAAAATTTCTCCTTTTTTATAAAGAACGTACATAAAAAATCATAAAAAAAAATAGATTTTTTCTGATACATAGTTTTCTTGATTTCTTCTTTATTAATTTATTATTATAAACTCTAATAATATTAAAATCTTAATTGAGGTGAAAAATGAATTTTATTATATTAAACATAAGAACGAATGAAATAATTAAATTTATACTTTTAAATATAACAATAGTATCATTTGCTTATGGTGAAATTAAAGTGGCAGATAAAGCACCTGTGGTAGTTGCAGCACAGCCCGTAAAGGCCCCTGCAAATACACCTGCAGCAGCTAGCCCAGTTACAGCAAAGCCAGCTCCTACAAATATAGTTAGTGCTGCACCTACTCAAAAATCAGCGGTTCAACCAGTACCGGCACCTGCAAAACCTATTACAACTGAAAAAGCTGCAAATACAACTAAAACTATGCCAGTTGCACCTGGAGCAGTAGCACCTGCTAAACCAGAAAATGTACCAGCACCTAAATGTGACAATAATCAGGCATCTCATAATAATATTTGTGCTTACTGTCCTTCAGATTCAAACTATAACAAAGACACAAATAAATGCGTTTGCAATAATCCAAATGAAATAATTGGTCGCGGGACAACTTCGGCTGATAATAAAACTTATTTTCAATGTGTTACCTGCCCAGCAAATTTAGTACCTAATAAAGACAAAACTGAGTGTGTATGTAAAGATCATGAAACACCTAAAGGTCGTTTGCAGTGTAATAAATATTCAACTAATGAAATACAACACAATAGAAAAGATGGGACTTATAAATGTAATGAAACTGCTCATGTATTAGGATATGATACTAAAAAGGATTTACTTAAATGTTATTCATGCCCTGCAGATGCAAAATATGACAAAGATAATAATGTATGCGTTTGCACTAAGCCAGATGCTAAAAATAGTGCAAATAAAATTGAATACGCCCCTGTTGTTGTAGATGATAAATTGGTTTGTAACCCAAATAGTGCTAAATAGAAGATAATTTAGAAATTGCTTTATCAAAAAGAACTTTAATAACTTCTTTTTTGGAATTTGTATAGTCTATTAAATTAGATTCTATAAGACAATTTATCTGACTGATAAAATATATTAAATTATCAAAATCTTCTTTAAAATAAGACTTTTTTCTTTTGATTTCATCTCGCAACAAATAAATACAAACATGAAAATCTAATATTGAATCTAAACTATTTTCTATATACTCTTCTTTATTATTAACAAGATTTATATCTTGCAAATCACATTTTTTCTTAGAAATAAGTTTATGGAAATTTTCTAAAACTGAAGTAGGAAATATTTTATCAAATTTGACTTGAATTTTATCTTCATCGGCTGTTGATAAAAAAACAATAAATAGCGCATTGCCAAAAATTGTATAAACAAATAATTTAAGCCTTTTAAAGTACATAATATCTCCCCTTAATTATTAACTTAAGGATCGCATATTTTTATGCAAGTTGTCAATTAATATATTATAATTGAAGAAAATTAATTTACACTGCGATATATTTTAATTTGACTCATATCTATTTGGAAGCTTTTCTAAATTGGTAACGATAAGATTGTCTTGATAATATTTCATTATTTTTAAAAAATCAGGTTCTAGTCCCTCAGGAACCAAGAGTTCAAAAACTTCATCTTGCACGCTAAATGTTCTATCAAAACATAAATTTTCAAAACTACGTAAAGTAGCTACAAAAAACCATGTTTTAGCTTTATTAACTTTCGCTTGATAGTAAATACAATAACTCATATTAAAATTACCTGTAAATTATTACTTTGAAAAAAAAATGAATCTGCTTATGATTAAGATGTTTTAAGTATACAAAAATTTTATAGTCTTATCTAATAAAGGTTTCAAATGAGCAATAGTCAAAATAAAATTGGTGTTTCTACAGCAACTATCGTGGGCATGAATGCAATGATAGGTTCAGGTATATTTGCAATCCCCGCTTCACTTGCTTTTTATGTGGGACCTGCGGGCATTATTACTATAATTTTTGTAGCTTTAGCTGTTTGGTTTATGGCTTTATCAATTGCTCGTCTTGCATCATTGTACCCTCAAGAAGGTTCTTTTTATATTTATGCAAAACAATGGGGCGGTCATACTATGGGTGTGCTTTCCAGCGGCGCTTATTTAATTGGGTTAATAATTGCTATGGGTTTATTATCTCAAATGGCAGGAATATATTTGCAACATTATTTTCCAACTTATTCAGCTACCACGATAGGTGCTATCACGCTTCTTTTATTTATTCTTTTAAATGTAAAAGGTGTGGCGCTTTCTGAAGTTGGTCAAAAAATATTAATTTGCACAACCGTGTTTCCACTTTTGGCCACTACTTTTATGTGTTTTACAAAAATGAATTTAGCAAATTTAACACCTTTTGCGCCTTTTGGTCTAACTAACGTTTTGACTGCAACTAAAGATGTTATTTTTTCCTTTTTTGGCTTTGAAGCAGCAGCATCTCTTTTTTCAGTTGTTCAAGATCCTGAAAAAAATGTGCCTAAAGCATTAACATATTCTTTAACAATTGTATCTTTTATTTATATTGCATTTGCAGCATCAATAATTTTATCAACACCATTAAATTTGTTTACTGATCCTAAAATTCCTGTTACATATATTTTAAGTGATATATTTCCAAATAATAGATGGTTAATAGAAGGGATTCATATTTCTGTGATTTCAGCAATTTTGGGCACTATTCACTCTATGATTTGGAGTTCTAGTAGTCTTGCATTTGCATTTGCCAAAAGATTGCATAATGCACCAGTTAAATATTTGGTTCATACAAAAATTTTAAACCCTACAACATCTGTATTAGTAATAGGTTTATGTATTTTTACAAGTTTTGCTACATTAAAAGAAATAAATATGTTTTTTAGTCTTACTGCATTATTTATTGTATTTGCTTATATTACATCTATGATAACATTGTTAAAACTAAAAACTGAATGGGAAAACAAACAAAATATAAAAACAATTATAGGTCTGGCTACAGGTTTTACTATATTTATATTTGCAGCACAAGATTTATTTATGGCCCTTAAAAATTTTAATAATTAATTAAAAAGAGAGGATTGTTACAAATGAAACAAACTATAAGAAGTCTAACTTTAATAATTGTACTATTGTGCAATTCTAAAACATTTACTTCTATTATAACAACTTTAAATAAAACTGATCCAGCACCCATTTTTACTTGCGATTTCCCATATGATTATTTATATGTAAATGAAAAAGAATTTAAAAAGGGTAGAACTAATTATGATGATCCACTTTGTTTTAATTTTGTAGTCAGCCCTTTCTATCAACGTGCAAATAATGGTAAAGATTTAAATGGCAATTATGCTCAACTGGGTGATATTGGCGGCAAACTAAATATTTTAGCCTTTTTGCCTTTTAGTGATCCTACACACCCTGATTTACCAAAGGGATATGAATTTACTCAAGAAATGTTAGACGACAGAGATAATCTTTTAGGTTGTATTCGCTTGGCTTATAATTATAACGGTACCTCAGGTGTACCAACTTTTACTCCACCAAATGCTACTGAAGCCATACCTTTACCTATTGCTGAACAATTAAAAACTGTAGAAGGTTTAATTTCTTTACAAGACACTGGAAGAACCGTAGACCAAGAACTTTTTGGCTTTTTTTCTGTACCAATTAAATATAGAAAATATGGTGTAAGGTTTGAAACTAATGCTAAATTATTTGCAGATGTTGGTGTTACTGCTCAAACAGGGGTGGCAAAAATTTCACAAGTTGCAGTATTTTATGACCAAATAAATTGCCCATTACCACAACAATGTATCCCTGGTACCGTAAACACACCCAACTGTGCTACTTGCATTCCTAGCGGGACCAATCTTTCGCAACCGCAGGCATTAGTTACATTAGATAACCCATTTCAAACTCAACCTGATTCATCAGGAGTTGTACCAGATAATGCTTGGTATGAAATATTGAATTGCCTGTCACGTGATGTTATGAATAGATTACAAGATTTAGCTGCATCAACAAATAATGGTTTATGCAATTTTAATAAGACATCTATTGAAGATCTACATGTTGAATTGTTTTGGAGACGTGCATTTGAAATACAAACACCTAGCATAAATGAATGCCTAACTTGTGGTTTATTTATACCTTTTGCGTCGTTCGGTGCAGATATTCCAACTGCAGCAAAAAGTCATCCGGATCAATTCTTATCAGTACCTTTTGGAAACAACGGACATTATGCTTTAAGATTTAATGCTGGCTTTACTTTTGATTTTACCCAGACAATAGAATTTGGTGGTCATGCAGGACTTGCTTATTTCCTGCCTAGAAAACATGAAGAATATAGAATGCCAAATAATATGTTTCAAGCAGCAATGTACCCTTTTAAAACAGCTGTGGAAGTCAAACCTGGTGCTACTTGGCATGTTGGTTTGGTTATGAATGCATATAGTTTTATGGATTGCCTATCATTTTGGGGAGAATATTTATATATAAGCCATGAACATGATAAAATAAGATTACTTAACCCTGACAACGCCTTTAAGCCTGGCCTTTTAGAATGCCAAAGCCCTTGGAGCGCTCAAGTAATTAATCTTGCCTTGAATTATGATGTTTCTAGAAATTTTAAAGTTGGAGCTGTCATGCAGTTACCTGTTCAAGAAAAACATGCATATAAAACTTCGACTTATATGATTTCTACAGAATTTGTTTTCTAGAGTATTTACCCTTCAAGTTCGCTCGTTAACTCGCTACCCTCGGAGCGAACCGAATTGAATAAATAGATCTCTAGACATAATTGGCAAAAGAGTTTAAAATAGACGTATAATATAAGCAATATTAAAAATACCCGGATGGTGAAGAATAAATGAAAAAAGCAAATATCACAGTTTCAGTTAATAACAATTTAGATAAAGCCCTAAAACAATTAAAGAAAAAAATTGAACGCGAAGGCATTATC
Organism: Candidatus Babeliales bacterium; assembly: GCA_031292305.1. Lineage (GTDB taxonomy): Bacteria > Babelota > Babeliae > Babelales > JABDEC01 > JARLHJ01. The sequence continues at coordinate 129,547 of JARLHJ010000047.1, read as the reverse complement.
AGAGATATGAAGCGCGGCGTCTACTTTGAGCCACCAACACAAAAAAGACGTAAAAGATTAATCAGAGCAATAAAACAAAATCTTATTAATATGGCTTCAAAAGGCCTGATCGATTAATTAAATGTCAGAATCACGATTAAGCAATATTAAAAAAAGCCAAAAAGAATCTCTTTTATTACGTGAAATATCTACGATATTTTCTAGAGCTGCCATTGATGATAAAAATCTTCAAGACGCTTATATAAGTAGAGTAAAGTTATCAGATGATAAAGGCGTATGTTATATATTCTTTTATTGCCCTGAGGGCGAAGACTTTTTTAATGAAAAGCTAAAAATGTTAAAACTTTATAAGCCTTCATTACGAAAAGCGATTGCTAAAACAATTAAGGGCCGTTATGTACCTGAACTAATATTCAAGTATGATAATGAGTTTGAAAAACAAAGAAAAATTGAAGACCTTCTTGATAAAATAAAAGATGAAGATTCTAATATTAAATCAAATGAATGAATTAAATATCTATTTTTTTATTCCTTTTTTTCTAATTTGGGGATCATTTCTCAATGTAATTGCGTATCGTTTAGTTAACGATATAAGTTTTAGAAAACATAGATCTTTTTGTACGAAATGTAACAAGATACTATCCTGGTATGATTTAATACCAATAGTATCTTGGCTTTTTTTAAAAGGTAAATGTAGATATTGCCAACAAACAATTTCTTGTTTATACCCATTTATAGAAATATTATCTGCTATAATTTTTTATCTTTTATTTTTAAATATCTCATATCCATATTCTATTTCTTATTTTGTATTTTTTTCAGCATTGATTATAACTATCAGGACTGATATAGAAACCATGCTTATTTCTAGATTTGTTACATTGTTTTTAATTCCTAGCGCATTTATTTTTAGCATTCTTGATTTGCTTCCAATTTCCCTCATGCAAGTTTTGTTTGGAATAATTTTTGGATATTTTTTATTATTCGTTATTTCAAAAATTTTCTTATTACTAACCAAAAAAGAAGGAATAGGGCAAGGTGATATTGAATTACTTGCTTTAATAGGTGCATTTACTGGAATTATAGGCTGTTGGATTAGTTTGTTAATAGGATCAATTTTAGGATCTTTTTTTGGACTTTTCTTAATTTTATTTAAAAAATTAAATTTTCAAACACGAATCCCCTTTGGCCCATTTTTAGCACTAGGCTCAATTATTTATGTTTTATACCAAGATCTAATTCTATATTTAATCTTTGGTATTTAGGCTATCCTAAGTCTTCGCTATAACTATCTGAACTTGTTGATCCGTTTGATGAAGATCCGCTTGAAGAGCTGGAAGAACTAGATGAACTATCAGTTGAACCTGAAGAACTGCTAGATCCGCCAGAATTAGAATCTGAGCTACCTGATGAATAATCAGGCAACATGGTATCAAGCCCCTGAATACCAGCAGAATAATCAACACTATCTCCACCGCCCATACGAGAAGCAATTACAGGGATTGCACGTGTAATTGCAGCAGATTTTGTAGCTGCTACAGTTGGTGCAGGTTTTTTTGCGTTAATTGAAGAACTATTACCTGAAGTTGTAATAAATGGCCCACTATCAACAACTTTTAATTGTGCACATTTATTATTAATCATTACGCAACTTATTGTATAAATATTTTCATTAGTTTTACTAACTGGAAGACTGTTTAATGTATTTTGCTTATTGGATATTATAAAATTAATAGCATTTGGAACTACTTTTATTGCTTGATGCGAGGTGTTATTGCCAATATCCTGTGTTGTAATTAATTTACCATTTATATCATACCAATTAATTTGTAAAAGTTGTTTAGACTTATTAACTAAATAAATACTTAATACATCTGTAGTAGTACTTGGTGTTTTATTATCGTTTTTTAAATCTTTATCTGACTCTTTATGAATTCCCAACTTTTTAATAACTATTTCTTTACAAGAATAATTGCTTGGCTGGCAAGTCACTGCATACTCATTATTATGTAATGCATCGACAGTATTACTATACATTGACATATCTCTACCAATTTTAAATTTAGCTGCATTTTTTGGTTTTTCATATTGCTTTTTACCTTGTAACATTGTAATAGATGCAGGACTGGAAATTAAATCACCTGATATTGTTAACCAAGAAATTTGCAATAATTTACCAGTGTGATTATCTATATAAACAATGTGCGAACCTTTTGGAATTTTTGGTAAATCTTCCTCTTTAGATACTGAATTGGTAGATAAACTTTTTTTAATTACTTCTTTTGTTGAACTTTCAATCTGGAGTTCTAAACAATTATCTCTTTGAGATAAATGAATACAACTAATCGTATAAACTGTTTTATCAGCAACTTTTAACTTCTCTGATTTTAATGTTTCAGTATTATTTGTAATATCAAAATAATTAATATTATCCGGAACCTGAATATATGAATCTGAATCTTTTGGAACATTAGTTGTGCTTGTTGTATTGCCATTATCATCTACCCAATTTATCACTAAATCTGGTACTGAGCTTTTAAAATATATCTTTGGATTTTTAGATACCGGTCCACTTTTTTGAAAAACCTTAGGTGCTGTTTTAGTTACTGACTTTGATGTACCGATTGAAGTTGTAATTGGCACATAGCCAGTCCGTGCAATTTGGGTAGGCTTAAATCTTCTAGAAGTAGAAGATGCTGTAACGCCCATAGCTGAAGCAAATCTACGTCCCCCAGAACCAGAAGAAACATTTGATGAATTAGAAGCCGGTGCAGATACCAATCCGGAATCACTTGTTTGTATATTATATACTGATATCAAACTTAATATTATAACTAGATATTTCATTAAAAACCCCTTTTTTAAGGACTCCATTTATATAATTATATCTAATTCTAAATGTAGCTTACAAGGGTTTTATATATTTTAGTGATAATGTGTAATGATTTATAATCTAATATTTTTTTATATGTATCAAAATGTATTTGATTGTTAAAAAGGATTATATAAATATCTGTAACAGATTTAAAATTGCCTATTTCATTTAAAATAGTTTCTACAGCAATTTTTGCAGCTTCTTCAATTGGATAAGAAAAAATCCCAACACTAATTGCTGGTAATGCTAATGATTTTACATTCTTTTGATTGGCTAATATTAAACTATTTTTATAAGAATTTTTTAAAAGTAATTCTTTATTATTAATTTCTTGCCTGCAATCGGGACCAACCGTATGGATAATATATTTAGCATTAATATTAAATGCGTTTGTAATAACTGCATTACCAGTTTTACAACGAATATCTGAATCTTGTATAATTTCTGGGAATTCTAAACATTCTTCTTCTAATTCTGGCCCAGCTGCTGTATGAATTGTATCACATAACCCACCCATGTGCCTTAAACTTGGATTTGCTGGATTTACAATAATATCTGCACTTTGATCTAAAATATCACCCTGCACCAAATGAATACTTACGCCTTTAAATTTATATAAAATTTCTTGGTTGTTTAAGCCCAACACTTGAAATGGTTGAGCTATAAATATAGTTAAAAGCAATAAACGCAACGTTTTCATAAGTAACTTTCTTATTTTGTTATATAACTTTAAGTTTACTTATATAAAAACTTAGCGCAAAAGCCCTAGATTAAACCAAATCATCACTTACAATTTTAATTTCGCGCTTTTCATTAACAGTAATAATATCTAATTTGCCATCACCATCTATATCTGCAACAGCCGCTGCAACAAATGAATCTTTATCTGCCTTTGCAATACCAAGTTCAGAAGCTGGAGCTTTTAATTTACCAATTTTATGATTAACATCTGCAGAACCCGGAAAACCATATGTATAATTAGTTTCACCATCAGGCGACCAACCTAAATCAGTTAAGCTAGAAGAATAAGTACCATGCTCTGCCCAATATGCTTTTTGCGCTGCATATATGGCACCTAAATGTAAATAAACTTCTGATCTTTTCGCCTTAGATACATATTTCATAAAATTAGGCACTGCAATCATTGCCAAAAATGCAATAATGGCAACGACTATCATCAACTCTATTAGAGTAAAACCCTTTAAATTAAACTTTTTCATTTATTCTCCTTTAATAAAAGCTTCACCATATAACTTCTCTAGCTTATCAATAGGATAAGCACCTTCTCTTATAACACGAATTTTATCTGCAGTGCAATCTAAGATAGTTGAAGGCACAGTTTCTATATTCACATCATCTTCTACCACAATACAACCCACTGCATCTATTATTTCACTATTTACCTCAGATATAGATTTTGGCACTGCTTGCCCGCTTATATTAGCACTTGTAGAATATAGACCATCAAAATGTGATAATAATTTTAATAGCTCAGAATGCCTTGGTATTCTGATTCCAATTGTATCACTCGATGTTTTCAAATAGAAATTACCACTTTTATTTGATTTGAAAATAATAGTGACCGGTCCCGGCCAACATAATTTAATAAATTGAATTATTTTTTCATTAGTGATTTGCGCATATAAAAATGCCTTGTCTACAGAGTCCAATAATACAATATATGGCTTTAGGCACCTGTTTTTTAAAGAATCTAAGGCTTGCGACCCTTCTTTGTCAGTGGTCGCCAACAGCCCTAATATAGTATCAGTAGTTGTTAAAGCCACTTTTTTAGATTCTAAAGAGACTTTTAGGATATTTATGCTTTCAGGGTTATTCCAGTGTAAAATCTTTGTTTTCATTTTAATTCTTTGTAAATAAAGTCTATTGTTTATATCTATATAAATTTTAGTTTGACATTTTTTATTAATTAACTTATCATGATTAATGAGTTATTAATTTTCAATTGGTACTTAACTTAATTTCCGAACTTTTTAATTAATTGACTAAATTAAATTAAAGGTTCTGTAATTTAGTTTTATATTATTAAGTAAATAATATAAAAACAAGAAAAAATAGTTATTTTAATTAATTTAGAGCGGAGTTCACATGATAGACTCAACTAAGCAAAATATAAAAGAAGGTAGCCTAGCTTTAGGCAAACAACGAAGCTATAATGAAATTATCGAATTATTAGATGCAAATTGGTCTATTGATTCAGATAAAAAATTAGAGCGTATTAAAAAATTAGATATGGCTTTAAACCAGCCTTCTAAAAACGTTAATACTATTTTTGTTGCAGGGTCAAACGGAAAAAGTTTAACAATCAATTTTATCAGTCAGCTTCTTAAAGAAGATGGATTTAAAGTTGGTTCTTTTTATTCTCCGCACATATTAACTTATAATGAACGTATTTCATTAGATAATGAAACTATTCCTAATAAGACTTTTGCAGAATTAGCAAACGACGTAATAAACGCTGCAGAAAGTATAAATATTAAAGCTAGCTCATCAGAAATTTTAACAATGATTGCACTTTCTTACTTTGCTAAAAATAAAGTAGACGTTGCAGTTCTTGAAGTAAATGAAAATGCACAATGGGATCCTGTAAATATTTGTAAGCCTAAAGTTTTAGCTATTACACGCGTTACAACAGATAACGAAGATACAAATCCTCAAGAAGTTATTGACCAAATTAAACAAGTTACAGATTTAACTCAACAAGATACTTGGGTTATTTCAGCTGATCAAAGCAAAAACAATTTACAAATTTTAGAAGATTGCGCTGTTTCCCGTGGTGGTAACTGGGCAATGCCTATTAGAAAATTAGTAACTTTGCCTTATCCGTTTGAACAACTTCATGGTAGATGTGCTGCATTAGCAGAACGTGCTACACAAATTTATGTAGAAAAATTTGAAGTTGATGGTTCAACTATTATATCTAACAGTTTATTAGTGAGACCTAAAGGCCAAAGAGGAAGACCTACTTTAGAAGCAAAACGCGAATCTGAAGTAAATCCTAAGAAGACTTTAGAACAATTCTGGAAAGATGTAGTTACAACACTACATGGTCGTTTCCAATTACTTGATAAAGAAAAACCATCTGTATTAGTAGATTCTGCTACAAATATTGATGCTATAGAAAATATATTACTTGGAATTAGATTATTACATTATCAAAGACCTTTAAAAGGTTTAACAATCATCTTAGGTTGTGAAGATAACAGTATCTTAACTCCAAGATTTACAAAAATAATTAGATATTTCTTCAAAAAGACATCTGGTCAAATAATCTTCTGCCCAGTGCAAAAGAATCCTTATGCAACTTCTAAAGAAGTATTTAATGTTGAAAAAATAACAAATGAAGCTAAGAATGCAAAAATCAAAGCTAAATCAGCTAAGAACTTTGCTGATGCCTTTGATACAGCTAAACAAACTGTTGATGAACGTCACGGTTTAATAGTTATCTTTGGTTCACCTTCAGTTGTTACTGAATACTGGAATTACAAAGGTATTAAGAAATTGTAAATTCTTAAATTTATAAATTAGAAATAAGCGCTCGTAATTGGGCGCTTATTTTTTTGCATAAAAACAATAAAATTCTATGTATAAATTAAAATTATGTTTATATTTATTATATATATACAATTAATACAAAGGAATTTTTATGTTTAATAAAAGCTATCTTATATTATTGTCAACCCTCACTACTTTGAATTATACAATTGCAGAAATAAAAATAATTAGAGATCAAGCTCCAGGTCATGTTTGGTACAAAAGAAAAGAGGGTAACCAAATAATTGTGGTATATAAAAATTTTCATAAAAATCCTGCTACCAAAAAATATATTGTACCTATGGCGCTCTGGTTTCGAATAAAAACAAACCTACAGAAATCAAGAATGATCCTGAAGCAGGTATTATGTATAAATATATAAAATTAGAATACTTAAAAATGAACTTAATCGATAAACATGTTTAAGAAAAAATTATCTTTTTTTATATTTTTTATAATATCAACACCATTATTTTTATCTTCTTTTAATATCTCATGTGATGAATTAAAAATAATTAGACAAGAAATCAAAAATGAGTCAGAGAATTATGTTTGGTATACTATGAAAGATGAAGATAGTATAACTCAAGCAGCAAGAAACATAATCATAGATCCAAAAACATCTCAATTTAAATCTGTATACCAAGCTTTTATTACAAAAAAGGGTACTTATACTAAAATTTATAAATGCATAGATGCAAAAGAAGTGTATGAACAGCTTAAATATTCATACGCAGAGATAAGCTAAATAAAAATTAAGGGAATTATGTTCTATAAATTATATCTAACAATATTTATTTTAATAAGTTTCAATTTATTTTGTGCAGAACCCACCCTTAGTAAAGAAACTCATGAATATCGTATTTCTTATACTCTACAACAAGGTAAATACGTATATACAATTCATAAAATCAAGTTCTTAAATCTGCATACCAGTGAAACTTGCTGGCAATATCAAATGGAAACATCTGTACATAGCGACGAAACATTTACACAAATAGAGCTTGAAGAAAAGTTTAATCGTATTGAATCTACATCTAACCAAATACAAACAATTAAATAGGGCAACAACGCATGCTCTTTAAAATATTATTATCAATTTTAACAGGTACAATTCTAGGATTTTTATACGGGATTTCTGTTTTATTGCAAAAACGAATAATCTTTTCAAGCTCTAATCCAAGCCAATTTAAAATTATTCTCTTTTCTTTTATAAGATTAATAGTCCTTTTTTTCATTCTCTATTGCTTATCTGGTTTACAAAATATAAACTTTATTTTAACAGTATCAATTTTTATAGTAACATTCTGGATAATGATATTAAGAATTGATAAAATTATTAAAATATAAAGAATAATTTAGATGCAAGAGCTAGATTTATTTTCAGAGCATTTTTGGAAGCCTTTTGAAGCATTCGGATTCAAAAGCTCATTATTATATTTAAATGCGCATACCATAATATATACATGGTGTGTGCTTCTAGTACTTTTAATAGTAGGCTTAACAACCAAATATTTTTTAAAGTACAAGTCAGACAGCATGCTGTCTTTTATGATTTTATCTTCAGTGCACGCATTTAAAGATTTATTCTTGCAAAACATAGCAACTTTTTATACAAATCATTTCTATTTTATATTCGCGCTTTTTATATTTATTTTAACTTGCAACCTAATTGCTATAATTCCTTTTATAGAAGAACCAACAACCGATGTTAATACTACCCTGGCATTGGGCATTATTGCCTTTATGTATGTACAAATTTCTATGATTCGTGCACATGGTATAAAAGAATATGTGAAAGAATATTTTGCTCCCTTTTTTTTATTATTCCCTTTAAACGTAATAGGTGAACTTGCTAAAGTAATTTCATTATCTTTTAGATTGTTTGGTAATATTTTTGGTGGTTCAATTATTTCACGCTTATGGATAACTGCAGCTTCTAGTTCTATACTTACTGAACTTTTAGCAATCTTTTCAGGAATAAATTTAATTATTGTAGTGTTTTTTATTTTATTTGAAGGCTTTATACAAGCATTTGTTTTTACAATGTTAACACTAACTTATCTATCAGTTGCTATACAAAATGAAGAAGACCACATTGAAGAAGAATCAGAAAAGAAAGTATCATGATAGAATTAATGAATAATATAATCATAACATCTTTAGTAGGTATTATTTCATTAGGAGTAGCATTTGGCAATAGTATTTCTGCTATAGCCGCTATACGCGCTACATACATACAGCCACGTGCTAATAAAGAAATTTTAAAAGCATCGCTTTTAGGAATAGTACTTTCAGAAACTTCTGCAATTATTGGATTTGTTATGGCTATTATCTTATTAGGTTCACAACAATCATCTATTTACTCTGAATATGTAATTTATTCAAAATTAGGCATCTTTTTTGCATTATGCATTCCAGGATTTACAATAGGTCTAGTTTCTAGTCTGCCTGTTAAATATGCTTGTATGTCTATTGCAAGACAACCCTTTTTTAGTAGTAAAATATTAAATCTAATGTTCTTAACGCTAACATTTATACAGAGCCCTATAATATTTGGTTTTATTATCTCTCTTATAATTAATTTTAAAGCGTCTAGCATTACTACTGTTGCAGATAGTATACGTATGATTAGCGCTGGACTTAGCTTAGGAATTGGATCAATCGGACCATCTATAGGGTTAGCGTTATTTGCAAAATCTGCTTGCCATGCAATTGGTATTAACAGAAATTCTTATAATAAAATTTTTACTTTTTGTTTTGTAAGTGAAGCACTTTTAGAAACGCCTATAGTTTTTGCATTAATTACTTCACTATTATTAGTTTCATCAACTGCTATTTCTCCACTTGCATGTGTTGGAATGCTTGCATCTGCTTTATGTGTTGGCATTAGTAATATATTCCCAGGAATCAGCTCTGGTCGCATTGCTGCTGCTGCTTGCCAAGAAATTGCCTTAAACCCTAATAACTACTCTTTGGTTTCTCGCACTAGCTTAATTGCACAAGGTCTGATAGACTCGCTTGCTGTATATGGTTGGCTAATTTCTTTAATGTTGATTTTTTTATTAAAGTAATAAATGAAAATACATGTTCTTTACATAATCACCAAACTAGAACTTGGTGGTGCACAGAAAGTATGTCTTTCTCTAGTTAAAGGTGTACAAAATTCAGGCAACAGCGCCATTTTAATATCCGGCTCTGATGGTATACTGCTTAACGAGTCCAAACAACATTCTAACGTAATTTTGCTCAAAAATTTTAAACGTGAAGTTTCAGTTAAATCTATAATTGGCGAAATTAAAAATTTTTTTCAATTAATCTCACAAATAAAACAACTTAAAAAAAAGCACTCAAATTTAATAGTACATACACATAGCACAAAAGCTGGCATATTAGGCCGCTGGGCAGCTTTTTTCGCTCGCGTAAAAATACGAATTCATACTATTCATGGTTTTGCATTTCATAATCACCAAAATAAAATTGTCTGGTGCATTATTTACTTATCTGAACTAATTACTAGTTTTATTACAACGCATTTTGTTTGTGTTTCGTCATTTGATATTGCAACAGGCAAAAAATTATTCCCTAGATTTGCAAAAAAACATTCTCTTATTCGCGCTGCTGTTGAATGGGAAAAATTTACTGGTGCAGCAAAAACAAATATTTCTGACTCAACGGTTTTTATCTTTGGAACTGTCGCATGCTTTAAAAAACAAAAAAATTTAATAGATTTGTTTAAAGCTTTTGAAATAGTTTATGCACAAAACCCATATTGCAAGTTAGAAATTATTGGTGATGGCGTTTTAAGACCAGAATTAGAAGCTTGGATTAAACAACATAACCTGCAAGAAAGAATATTATTACTTGGTTGGCAAAAGAATGTAGCTGAATTTATGATCACCTGGGACACTTTTGTTTTATCTTCTTTATGGGAAGGTTTGCCTTGTGCCATAATAGAAGCAAGGCTATTAAAACTGCCTGTTATTTCTTATAATACCGGTGGCATTAAAGATGTGATTATTCAAGGCAAAAATGGCTATTTAATTGACCAAGGTAACTGGCAAGATTTGGCTTATAAAATGATCTATTTAATAAAAAATCCAGACAAATTACATGATTTTCAAGAATTTAATCAAGACTTATCTGACTTTAATGACTCAAAAATGATTAAAAATCACCTCAATTTATACCAAAAGCTAACTCAATAGCCCTAATACTATTATTTCACCAATGTAAATAATTGACAAATAGTCACTAAATGTGTTATTTTATGATTATATTATTTAGTTTTAAGGGGGTAATAAAAATGACAAAAAAATACAATTTAATTTTACTTTTACTAATGTTTTCAAGCAGCTTATTAATTTCAATGGATGAAGAAATGGAAGATGTACCAGCATCTTCACCACTACAAGCACCTACTTCATCAGTAATTGGTGCTGCAATTTTAGCCAATATAAATAAAAGAAAAAGAGAAGATAATACACAAATTGAATCTACAGATAGTGATAATGATGATATAGATTCTGACAAAGGTGAATACAGCGGATCTGAAAATGAAGAAAGAAAGCCTAAAAGAAAAAAATATGAATATGAATGTCCTGTTTGTAAGAAAAGCGTATCTCACTTAAATATGCATATGAGAAGTCATAATGATCAAAGACCTTATGTATGTGATTTATGCCCTAAAAAATTTGCTCAGAGCAGTAACCTTGATAAACACAAAAGAATTCATACAAAGGAAACACCATTTATTTGCCCTACCTGTAATATAGGTTTTACTTTAAATGGAAATTTACAACAACACATTAAAGTTGTTCATTTAAAAAACCAAAATTTTAAATGCGAAGTTGAAGGATGTAATAAAAGTTTTAATCACAAATGTAATTTAAAAGTTCATAATGATTCTGTACATTTAAAAATTAGACATAAATGTAATTTTTGCCCAAAGAGTTATACCTCTAAAGATTCTTTAAATAAACATATTAAAGCAATACATCCAAATAATATTTTAGAAGATGAAGAAAGTGAAGAAGAAATATGTTAATGAATTATATTATAAGTAAGAAAATGTTTGAATTTATTTTACTATTTTTAAGTTTTTTTAGTTTTTACCTCAATGGCCAGGAAATGGATTTAGATAATCCAAATGACTATAATTATGTCGAATCTTCTTTGCCTGCATCTTCAAGTTCAGCAATAATGAATTCAAATTATAATAATAATTTAACAATTCCTGGATTATGGAATGAATTAGAAAATGTTCAACCGGCTGATGAAACCTTACAAATTTCCGAAAAAAAATTAAACATTGCAAAAGCTTTATTTGCAACTAAAGAAAAAAAACGAAAATTCTCTGATGATACAGAAAGTGATTTCGATGAAGAACCTCACTCTGATGAATCTGAAGATGAAGAATCGGATTGCGATGATAAATTCTCTGTAAAAGAAACAAAAATTAAGACAATTAAGCATGTTGCAAAAAAACAAAAGATTGAAGAAAATGAATTTGAAAACGATTATTTAAGTGAACCAAAAGAGGAAAAAAAATTTAAATGCATATTCCCAATATGTGGAAAAAGCTTCGATAAGTTATCTAATTTTAAAAGACATCAACTTATACATGCGCCTATCTTAAACTCATTTAAATGTGAATTTCCCAAGTGTGAAAAAACGTTTAGTAGAAAAGATGCTTTACAAGAGCATTATAAAATCCATACTGGAAAAAAATTTAAATGTAACCAATGTAATAAAGAATATAGTTCTTCACCAGAGTTAAAAAAACATAATAGAATTCATACAGGTGAAACCTTTAATTGTGATCAATGCGATAAAGTATTTACACGAAAAAGTCATTTGCGAAACCATATAATGGTTCATACGGGCGAAAAACCATTTAAGTGTGAACAATGCAATAAGGCATTTAGAAAGAAAAGTAATTTAAAAACGCATAACAAAAAAGACCACCCAGTAGATAATGCAATTGTAGCTGAACAAAAAGATGATGAGGACGAAAATGAATAAGCATTCAATTATTCATTAAAATTATTCTGATGCGCTTGAAATTCTAAAGAATTTTTTGGTGATGTATTTTTACTAAAAACAGCAATAACACAATGCTTACTATGAATTTTTAAACTTAAAAAATATTTATAATCATTGTGAATTTTGACTGTTTCACTTTTTATAAAATTATCATCTAAATTAGCAGTAACTGTAAAATCTTCTATATTTTCAGGAACTTTTACTTTCAATTTTTTGACACCCATTTCATAAATTACATAATCAGATAATTTGATAGTTTTCCATTCCTCACCGGATCCCCACATAATATTTATTTTTTCATCAGGTATTTCAGTCTGATTTATAAAATAAATTGTGTTAGAAAAAACATTGAAACCTAGCAATATAACAGGTAATAAAACTTTTAGCATAGTTCTCCTATTTATTAATTTTTCAAATTATTCTTCAATCAAATCACTACTACTTGGAGCAATATCTAACAAACTATGAAAAAATGCTGGTTGTTCAGAACGTTCAATTTTGAACTTATTATCTTCATATTTTAAAGTATAAATATTATTAGCATGAATTTTTATACTCTCACTTTTAGCTCGAATTTTATTTTTTTCAAAAACACAAATTTCAAAACATGTAGCGTCATTAGGTAAATCCATTCCATATTTAAAATCAAATAAATCCCATTTGCCTTCTGGGCTAATAATTTTTAAATAAGCATCTCTAGCACCAGTTTTATTTATTAAATAGATTACTGTGCTATAAGAATTAGAAAAAAATAAAATAATTATAAAATAAATTTTCTTCACAACCACCTTCTCTTGCAATTAATTAAAATAAAATATTAAAATTATATGACAATATTGCGAATTTTAATTATATTTTCTTATATAAAATAATATTATAGATTTAAATTTAATAGCAATAAAATAGGGAATAATATGAAATACAATAATTTATTAGATGCAATTGGCAACACGCCTCTTGTGCAATTAAACTTTAAATCTGAAGCACGCATTTTTGCAAAGCTTGAATATCTAAATCCGGGCGGAAGCATGAAAGACAGATCTGCTTTGTATATGATAGAAGAAGCAGAACGTTTAGGCATTTTAAAACCAGGTGGCACAATTATAGATGCATCATCAGGTAATCATGGTGTAGCAGTTGCAATGATTGGCAAAATTAAAGGCTATAAAGTTATAATTTGCGTGTTTGAAAAATGCAGTAACGAAAAATTACAAACTATTAAATCATATGGCGCACAAGTAATAGTTTGCCCTAATACTTCATTAATTTCTGATCCAAAAGGTTATCATAGTGTTGCATTAGAATTACATAAAAATACTCCAAATTCTTTTATGCCTAATCAATATTTTAATATTACAAATGCAATTGGACATGAAATGTCTATGGGGCCTGAAATTTGGAAACAAACTGAAGGCACAGTTACTCACTTCTTTGCAGCTGCAGGAACAGGTGGAACAATAAGTGGTGTTGGACGTTATTTAAAAAAACAAAACCCAAATGTTAAAGTAATTGCAATTGATTCTAACCATTCTTTTAGAGCTACAAATGGCAATCCAAAACCTTACAAAATTGAAGGTATTGGTATGGATTTTGACACGCCTGTTTTAGATAAAGATGTAATTGATGATATCGTAGAAGTTTCTGATGAAAATGGTCTTGGTATGTTAAAAACATTATCTGCAGAACATGGCTTTTTAGTTGGCCCAAGTTCTGGCGCAGTTGCATGGGCTGCCTATAGTTACATATCAAAATTAAAACCTACCGATGTAGCTGTAATAATGTTTGGAGATTCTGGCCGTGCTTATTTAAGCAAAGGTTTTTATGATTATGAAGAAGTAACTAAAGCTGAAATAGTATTAGAAAAACCAGCAATTGAGGAAATAGAAATTCATATGCCAGCAAAAGAAACACAAATTAATTTATAAATCATAACTTTAAAATAAATAATCTCCCCAAATAAATAATATTTAGGGAGATTATTTATTAATTTAGATTATTAAATTTAAATTATCAAACGTCGCATTATGCAAATCATATATATGGTTTGTATATGAAGAGATACCAACATAAATAGTTTGCCCCATACTAATTGTTTGCGTTGTGCCAACTTGTGACCAAGCAACACCATCATTTGAAATAAAACCACTAAATTGATCATTTGTTCGTACTAACTTCAACCATTTTGAACTGTTATTTGATAAAAGTGTTGAACTACTATTTCCGGCTTTTATTGTTCTATAATAAAAACCTAATACTGAATTAACATTATTTCCTATAAAAACAAATTTAGAATCATCACTTAAAGACTCTCTCATCATTATTCCATCGCCGCATGCAAAATTAAATATTAAATCTTGGCTTTTAATGCGAGCAATCAATGTTCCGTTACCAGTTAATTGACGATACCCAAAATGTAAAGAGTCATAAGCAGCATTTTGAAAACCAGATCCAGCAGAACGTATTGTGTATGTACCAGTATCAAAATCACAAGAACCACCATAAACAATATCTCTACCTATATCTGTAGAAGACCAATTACAAGGCAATCCTTTTGTTGCAAAATCAAATTTTATAACATTTATATATTTTTTATCTAAATTAAAACCAATTCCATAAATATCATTACTCGTTTTTAATCCTATATTACTAATACATAAAAATTGATTTATTTTATTAACATCTAAATATCTATCAAATGTATAAAATGAACTAAAACTATTTGCAGATGCAGTTCTAAAAATTCCTCCTCTTTGAAAACCATTTATGGAAATTTTACCATCAGGTCCTAAATACCCTTCTTTTCCAGAAATTTGATGCGGATTACTTATATCACTAACCCATGAAGTACCGTTAAATCTTTTCCAATAAACATCCCAGACATTGTAAATACCATAATTAACTAAAGGATTACCTTTAGAATCCGCAGTTACATATGATTCAACATTAACTTGTGGATTTGAATCTTTCGAAACATCTACAACAATATCACCAACATTTGCTTCAGAATCTATTCCGCGAATCGGTAACCCAAGGGATTTTCCATTTGCTTTAGACCAGCTTATACCGCCATCTTTAGACATTGCATATACAACGCGTGTTGGTGCAACAATATTTGTATCAACTGTTACAGACACACACATATGTAAATTGTTTTGATTATCAAATTGGAAAGATGCTTGATAATTATTAAACCATTGAGGAGAGCCTGCCGGTGACGAATAACCAGCATTTTCCCAAAATAAAGATTCATAGTATTGTGTATCGGCAGGATGATTAGCTTGTTTTGGTGGCTTGGCACCTAGAGCAAGCCATGAATGAGTATCTGTATTATATTTATATAAACCTACTGCCATTTCACCTGTTAACCTAATTGAAGGGCTATATACACCTCTGACCATGGATGTATAATATAGCTCATTTTTATTATCATTAAAAAAATATCCATTTACATAAAAATGACCCGGAATTGTAGTTGATGAATTTAAACCACCTGCGAAAGTAAAACCTTTAGTAATGTCATACGGAACATTTGATATCCAATACATTGTTGATTGGTTTCTATATCTGTCTGGTAATCTTTCACCATTAGTCGGATAAAAATGCATATCACCTGTTAAATGTATATATCCCTTTTTATCTATACCCATTGAAAATCTATTATGACCATCATCTAAAGCTTTATAATCGGTATTTTGATCCAATGGAACTGTAATTAAACTTTTATCACATTTTTGCTGCGTAATCATTGGCCTCAAATTTAAATCTACCCATGCTAAATATGTATTTGTGTTGAAATGTACTAAAGGGGTATATGGTTCATGTGGGTCATTAGTTTGATTCCAAGGCACTGAAAATTCTATTGATGTGTTTAAAATTTCCCCCCTGACTGATTGAAAAATTACGATGAATAAAATAAATAATTTTGCACTAAAAATTAAATTAGTAGTTTTCATAAAATTCTCCCTTAATAAAAAAAATTAAATAAATAGAATTTACTCTTCTCCTTTCGATTAATTAGTTTAAAAAGCCAACTTAGAGTGTTGCATTCAGTAAACCATCTTTTTATATTATTTATATGAAAAAAATAAAATCTATTTTTATTATATTTTTAATATTGTGCTCTACAAATTTAAATGGGCGTAAGAATATAAAAACCAAATATAAAAAAATTACTCCTGAAGAACAACTGAGAAAAGATTTATTATCATGCTACAAATTAATACTTATTTTGGGTCCTGAGTCTTATCCAGAATGCGTTGAGCTAGCACATAAAAAATATGAAGAAAGTATTACGAAAAAGAAAAGTGACGCTAGAAAAAACAACCCCTTAAGGCGAAAATTTAAAAAGAAATTGTCTGCAAAAAAGAAGTAATTACAAAGAAACTTGTGGTGATTTTTGAATAACTGGTTGAATGTTTTGAAGATTTTCAAATACGGTTGATTTGCCAAACTTTACAATATGTAATGATTTAGATTCCAATTTTAATGTATTAATTTTCCACCAATCTCTTAATCGTGTTATTGGCAATTCAAATGTATCTGTACCAAAATGAAAAGTCCCCCAATGCATAGGTATAAAATGAGTGGCGTTTAATTCTAGAAATGCTTGCGCAGATTCTTCTGAACTAGTATGAGAGTGACACATTTTTTCTCTTGGCTCACATGGACCCACAGGCATTAATGCAATGTCTATTTTATTAAATTGAGCTGCAATCTCTTTAAAGTGATCTGAATAACCGGTATCACCTGCAAAATAAATTGAATTGTTATTATGCTCTATCATCCAACTACCCCATAGTGATTTATTTTGATCAAATAAGCCACGTTGTGACCAATGGTATGCTGGTAAAAATGTAAATTTTATTTGCTCTTTTATCAATCCAAAGCTTAATTCTTGCCACCATAAATTTTCAAAAACATTTTTAAAGTTGCGTTTTAAAAACCATTTTTTATCACCTTGCGGAACCAGAATTGTAATATCAGGATTTAGTTCTTTTAAAGCCAATAAGCTATTTTTATCCATATGATCAGGATGATTATGAGAAATTATTACAAAATCAATTTTAGGTAAATTTTCTAGGCTAATACCAGGAGATAAAATACGTGGAAAAAAAATAGTAGAATTTCCAAAAATTGGATCAGTTAAAATATTAACATTACCAATTTGAATTAAGAATGTTGCATGTCCAATCCAAGTAATAACTGGATCTATACTTTGTGCCTCAACTGGCGATTTGTCTACCCAGCTACTATAGTCAGCAGGTAAACGCTTGCTGCCTTGTGCCAAAGATTTTAAGAATATATAAACTTCATGCAGAAAAGAATAAGCCATATAAATATAATCCCAAAGAAAACGCTTATTTCCTTCGTGATTATTATTATAAAATCTACCGTGCTTAATTGTTGGTTCTAATCTCTTATTATTATGCACTTTTTACTTTATAAAAAAATTTTCCCCATCCAGACAAAAAGTCTTGGATAGGGGAAATGGAGGTTATTCTATATAAAATCTACTTCATTAACAGTGTTAATAAGGTATAATAATTAGGTAAAAAAATCAAGCAGTTTATGATCTACTGATATTTAAAACGTCGTTGCTTTCTGTGTCCAAAGCCAACAGTTTTTCTCCCTGAAAATTTTGTCTTATTAGCTTGCTGGTGCACGTTTTGCTGATTGTTAACCTGTTGATTAAATCCCATCGTCTGGTTATGTCCAGCTAAGTTATTTGCTGGCTGCACTGAATTGTTATTTACATTTTGTTTACAGGTTGGGCAGGTTTGAACCTGTAAATTAGACTGATTGACTACTGGCATTTGTTGTGACATTTGGGGCTGTTGGTGAGGCATATGCGGCTGCGCTACCAACTGCTGCATCTGGGGTCTTGATCTACGGATATAGGTGTCTCTGACATTAAATTTTTGATTTCTATTATATAACTGATTAGCAATTACCATTTTTTTAGCAATTTCTTGATTAGCGTTAGTATTTTCAGGTTGCACATCTGATACTAGACTAAATTCAACTATACAAAAAAGAGCAACCATTAATATATTTTTTTTCATTTGATCCCTTTTTTATTATAATAACTGGTATTTTTTGACTTATACTTTAAGATTAATAATAACTATTTAAATTGCAACCCGTCAACGCCTTTCGGCTACTTGAGGTTTCAGGATGCCTGATTAAAAAATTATGATTAACAAAATTCTAAAATTTATACAAAAAAATAATTTAATCCCACAAAATTCAAAAATTATCGTGGGACTCTCTGGTGGTCCAGATTCAATATTTTTATTGCGAGTTTTGCATGAGCTTCAAAAAATAATCAATTTTGAACTTATTGCAGCTCATTTAAATCATGAATGGCGATCTAATTCATACCTAGACGTAGAATTATGCAGTGCAACTTGCAAAGCTCTTAATATCCCACTCGTTACTAAAAAAGTTTCAGAACTGAATATCACATTCAAGTTTAAAGGGTCTAAAGAAGAGCATGCCCGTAACCTGAGACGACATTTTTTTGCTACTGTTAAAACACAGCTTAATGCTGACCGTGTAGCTCTTGCTCATCATTTAATTGACCAAGAAGAAACTTTTTTTATTCGTTTAATACGCGGTAGCACTTTAAGTGGTTTAACTTCTATGAAAGCCTGCGAAGACTTTTATATTCGCCCGTTATTAGAAATTAAGAAAACAGAAATTTTAGATTATTTAAACACACATAATATACAATTTATTATCGATTATACAAATGAATCACCTGATTTTTTACGAAATCGTATTCGCAATAATGTAATACCTGAATTGCAAAAAGTTGATAACCGCTTTGATTATAACTTTTTAAGAACTTTGACTAAATTACAAGAGACAGAAGAATTTTTAGAAAAATTAGTTGAGGAAAAGTTTGAAGAAATATCGAGAGTACCCTTTCGTCCTGAGCTTGTCGAAGAATACAGGTACGCTATTGATCTTAATAAATTATTTGCCTTAGATACCTTCTTAATCAATAAACTAATTTTCCATTGGTTATATAAATCTAAAGTTAAATTTGAACTTAGCGAAAAATTCATACACGAAATTATACGTTTTTTAAGACAATCAGGCAGCAGCAATCATGAAATACATCATGAATGGAGCATTGGAAAAAAAAAGAATTTAGCTACTATCATTAAAGCTCCTTTAAATCCGGGCAATAAATAACCCCCACCCTTTTTACAAAATTAATTGCTCTGATAAGCTATTAATATGAATATACTCAAAAAGCTTCACTTACTTCTATTTGTCTTGCAGTTAACTTTGCCTATTTTAAGTAATCCAGGTGCTTATACGCCTTTATTTAAGATAACAATTCCTTCCATATTATATTCCCCTGAAAGTGCATCAGAATTGCAACTTTTAATAGAAGATGCAAACAAAAAAGATCAAAAAATATGTATCGTAGGCGCTGGCAAAAGCCAGGGTGGACAAACCATAAGCTCGGTTTTTAGTACTTATAGAATTAGTTTAGAAAAAATGAATAAATTAATTTCTTTAAATGTTAAAAATAAAGAAGTGACAATTGAAACTGGCATGACATGGAACACGCTGCAAAATTATATTTCACCTTTTGGTTTAGCAGTAAAAGCCATGCAATCTTATAATGATTTTTCTATAGGTGGTTCATTGTCTGTAAATGTTCATGGTCAAGATTTATTAGCAAATCCACTTATTGATACTGTTAAATCTTTTAAATTATTACAATCGAATGGCAAAATTATAGATGTTAGTCGCACTAAAAACAAACAGTTTTTTTCTTTAGCCATTGGTGGATATGGATTATTTGGAATAATAACTGAGGTCACCTTAGAGCTTACAGATAATTCAATATTAAAAAGAAATTTGCAGGTAATAGATTCTAATGACTTATCTAGTTATTTTTTACAAAATATAAAAAACAATCCTGATATTGAATTTTACTCTGCTCGTTTTTCTATGAACTCATCATATCTGCTTGAAAAAGCATTGGTGCTGACATACTCTAAAACAGATAAATTTTCTAACGAATCTTTGCAACCTTTAAAGGGGGTAAAAAATTATTCAACTTTAGGCAAAGCTATAATATTAATGAAAAAATATAAAACTGCTAAAAACTTAAGATTTTTATTAGAAAAAGCTATATATAGTTTACCTCAAACTATTACACGTAATAAATTTATGAGTAATCCTCTATCTGATCTACCTAAAAATGATGATCATTCTTATATTTTGCAAGAATATTTTATACCTTATAAAAATTTGAATAATTTTATAGATTTCTTACGTACAATTATTAAAGAAAATAATATAAATATTTTAAACTTAACAGCACGTCATGTTTGTAAAAATACAGAATCTATGCTCTCTTATAGCCCGCAAGAATGCTGTGCGTTAGTATTATATTTAAATATAAATCATAAAGACGATGAATATCCCAACATTATAACTTGGACAAGACAATTAATTGATAAAACAATTACTTTAAACGGAACATATTATTTACCTTATCATTTACTTGGCACACAAGAACAAATAAGAAGATCATATCCTCAATTTGATAATTTTATTAAATTAAAAAAGTTATATGATCCTAAAGAAATGTTTACCAATAAACTTTATGAACAATACTGTAAATAATTAATATCATAAAATCTCATTCAAATCATTCCATGAAATAACCCTGCCCTTTGTGCGTGTTTGGTTTTGATTGCCACCATATACCACAATAGGCTTTTGATCATTTTTTGTTTGTTCTTGAAACCATGTAATTGTATTAAAAAATTTATCATTCATAGTTTCAGATGCTTTAATTTCAATGGGTACAATTTTACCTTTTATTTCTATAATAAGATCTACTTCACTTTGATTAGAATCCCTAAAGAATGTTAATGTCGGGCGTAAACCTTGTGCATTAAAATTCTTCATAAAATCTACAATCACCATATTTTCAAAAAGAGCGCCATAAATATTACGTTTTGTAGCAATTAGTTCTTTATCAAAACCCATTAATGCAGAAGCTAACCCAACATCATAGAAATATAATTTTGGTGATTTTGTTATACGCTTACCAAGATTATCATGATATGAAGGTAGTAAAAATAACACAAAACTTGTCTCAAGTAATGCCAACCAATTTTTTGCAGTAGATTGGCTTATACCGCAATTTTGAGCTAAATCAGTAAAGTTAATTGTTGTTCCAACACGCAAGGCACATAGTTGCATAAATTTTTTAAATATAAGAATGTTATCTATGTTTCTTATAGTGCGTATGTCACGTTCTACATAAGTTGATATATAGTTTTGATAATATTCTTCTGTATTAATTTGTTTTTGATACACACGCGGGTAAAAACCTTTAAATATTTGCTCCTCGATATTATCATTCAAAAGACCTGCATTTTTTAGTTCATGGATTGATAATGGCAATAATGTATAAAAATAAACTCTGCCTGCTAATGATTCACTAATTTTTTCATGTAACAAGAAATTTTGGGATCCGGATAAAATAAAATAACCAGGTTGCGGATTCTTATCAGCCTCTACTTTTATTTGCGCAAATAGCTTGGGCGCGTATTGGGCTTCATCTATTATAATTCCATGTTCATTTTTATACGTATTCAAAAACCCCTTAGGGTCATTATTAGCAAATTCAAAAAGCTCTGCATCTTGCATATCTAAATAAGTATGTTTTTTAAATAATTCTTTCGCCAATGAACTTTTACCTGATTGCCTCGGCCCGATTATTGCAATTACCGGAATTTGCTTGGCGCCGGCAAGAATTATCTTAGATATATCGCGTTTTATAAACATTTTATCTCCTATATATTATGAAAATCATAACATATAGTATAGTATTTTCATAGAATTTAGTATAAGATTTGCATAAATATACCCTGGATACAGTTATTTTAATCCCTATTTGAATATTTCTTGATTTTTACTCGCCTAAAATGATAAACTCAACATTAATATATATTTTCTAATATGGAAAAGGATTATAAGGGGATAAAAATGAATAAATTAATAGTTTTCTTATTGTTCTATTCAAGTATTCAGGCAAGCGTTGATCCATCTATTGACAATATTATAGAGGCACAAGCTGAAAATCAGCAACTTGTTTTAACTGAGCCACAACGATTACAAGAATTATCTGATCAAGATCTTTTAAGTTTAGCGAATCGTTTAAACGTAAGTATAACAGGCTCACAGGGAACTGGAGTTGGAATATTCCCAACTAATAATGGTGGTATTTTTATATTAGCTGCCGGTCGTCCTTTAGTTTTTGAAAATCAATCTAATAATAATCATCAGAATTTAATTGCTATTCAGGAAATTGTAAATAATGAATTGAATAGAAGAGGAGAACTTCAAGGTCCTTCAGAGGAACAACTTGCAATTCGAGCATTTATTGGGAACTTAAGTTTAGAGCAAATGCAAGCAATTATAAATAATCAATTGAATAATGAAGAACAAAGATAACCTAATGTTGTTTTAATAATCAGGCATCTTTAAAATAAATCGCCATAAATTTTCAGTAGCTTTTGTAATGCCAATTCTAGGCGTTGCAATAATATCTTCAGGTTTAACCTTAATGCCTTCTGTTATATAAAGCTCACCTTCTTTAGTTAAATCTATACCATATTGTGCGTTATTAATTTGTAATGCCTGTGCCAGTTTCCCTGGGCCATTGGTAAGGGTTTTTAAATTTTGAATTCTACGATTTGCAATCATAAACTCTATACCCTCAATTGGCTTAATTGCGCGTATTAAAATTCCACCTGATCGAGTATTTAAATCTCGAGCAACTGCATTCAAACAATAATGGTTGCCATAAGTAAAATAAACATAAGCACGTCCAACTTCACCAAATAATCCTTTATTGCGTTCTGTAATATTCTTACATGCATGGCATGCCGGGTCACCAAATTTATATGCTTCAGTTTCTATTATCATACCTGATAAGATTTGATTATTTATTTTACGTACTAAAATTTTACCCAATAAATCTTGTGCTACTAAAACAGTATCTCGTTCATAAAAAGTTCTTGGTAGAATATCCATACTTTGACTCATTTAAGAATTTTTAATTTACAATATCAAAAATTATCTAATTTTAGTAGACTTATCGCTTATAAAATAAAGGGATGTATGGAAACTTGTAACCAAAACCATAAACGAGACTTTGCAATAATACTTTCCATACTATTTCATATACTGTTATTTTTATTTTTGTTTTATAAAATAAAAGAACAATTTGATGAAAACCAAATAGAACAACCTCAGCAAAATAACAACCCAATATTTTTATCACAAGATCTTGCTTCTCAAGTAGATGCTGCACCGGAAAGCCCTCAACAAGAAAAACCTCTAGAAACTGAGCCTAAAATTAGTGAACCTGTGGATTTTGCTACTCAACTAATTCCACCAGAGCAAGAGATTGCACAAATAGAAGATGTTCAAGAAATTGAACAAGCAGAAGAAACAACTGAGTTGCAAGATGATGTTTCTATGCAAGAACTAACGGATAAAATTAAGCCCACTCCACAATTTAATGAGCTAGCAGAAGAATTAAAAAAATTTGAAGAATTTAAAGAAGCAGAAAAAAAATTAGAAAAGCAAGAAATTAAACCAGTTCGCAAGCGTACAAGAAAATCAATTTTACCAACACACGAAAATATGCCAACAATACCAAACGTAAAAGATTATGCACAAGAAGAGCTAAAAACCAACTACTTTAAAATGGTTGGCAATAGCACACAGGCTGATATGAAATATTTAAGTTACCAACAAAAAATATTAACTTTCTTTGAACGCGCATTTGCAGCTTTATATGTTGGCAAAACCTTGGGAATACCAAAACATGAATATGATCGATTATCACAGGGTGTAATTATTGAAATAGCTATTGATGTAAATAAAAACGGGACCGTAAAATGGTGTGTAGCGCGAAGCAATTTAACAAAATTAAATGAATGCCTAGAACATGCTATGCAATATGCCGCACCATACCCGGATATTCCAAAGCATTTTAATCTTGAAGTTTTTAGCTTAAGAACTAAATTCCCAATTGGCTTACAACATTCAGGCAAAGGATTAATGCAAGTTTATCCAACATAGGAAAATAATGGCAAAAATAGTAATTTTAGGCGCAGGCCTTACTGGCATTTCAGCAGCTTATCATTTAGAACAAAATAATTTTTATGATTATAAAATGTTTGAAAAAGAAAATGAGATTGGCGGATTATGCCGTTCTGTATATCAAGATGGTTTTACATTTGATTATACAGGGCATCTATTACATATTAATGACAACTATTTTTCTACATTAATTGATAATCTTGTAGGAAAAGAAAATTTTAATTCTATAAATAGACGTTCTTTTATTTACTCAAAAGATGTTTATACACATTACCCTTTTCAAATAAATTTATTTGGTTTGCCACAAAATGTAATTACAGAATGCTTAGAAGGTTTTAAAGCTAGACCACAAACTAGCACAGAGCCTAAAACTTTTTACCAATGGGTTTTAAAAAACTTTGGACGCGGTTTTGGCAAACACTTCTTTTTTACATATCAAAATAAAATTTTTGCATACGATATTAAAAAAATATCATCATCTTGGACTGGCAGATTTGTGCCACAAACATCATTAGAACAAATTATACAAGGCTCTGAAAAAGAACCTGATTTGCAAAACGTGGGTTACAATTCACAATTTTATTACCCTAAAAAAGATGGCATAATTTATTGGGTGCAAAAGATAGCTGATAAAATTAAAAATCCGGTTTATAAAAACCATTGTGTTAAATCTATAAATTTAAAAAATAAAATAGTTACTTTTACAAATGGGCATTGCGAAAGTTATGAGAAGTTAATTACTACTATCCCATTAGATCTATTGCTAAATCTTATTGAAGATACAAGTTGCACAAGCTTAAAACAGGCAGCAAATAAATTAGTTTGTAATTCTGTTGTAAATTTTAATTTGGGTACTAACAAAGAAAATTTATCAGACAAACACTGGATATATTTTCCAGAAAACCAATATCCTTTTTATCGCATTGGATTCCCGCATAATTTCTCTACCAATGTTACCCCTGCTGGCTGCAGTTCTTTATATGGTGAGTTTGCATATACAAAAAATTCTAAAATAAATATTGAAGAAACTTTAAAATATGCAATTGCTAGCACACAAAAATTACTTAAAATATCGGAATCAGATATTTTAGTAAAAAAGATTATCCATATCGATAGAGCGTATGTAATTTATAATTTTTGGCGAGAAGAAAACTTGGCAAAATTGCACGAAAAACTAAATGAAAATGATATTTATAGTATTGGTAGATATGGTGAATGGAAATATTCCAGCATGCAAGAAGCCGTATTAGATGGTAAAAAAACTATTGAAAATCTCTTAATTTAGGTGAAATAAATGTTCAAAATATTTATATTAATTTTATTTTTTGCAAATCAAATTATTGCTACAGAAATTACCCATGAAAGATTTGAAGATAAATCTAGATTTGTTTTAAGGGGACCTCAAACTAATTTTGTTAAGGGTTTACAAATATCTGATTCAAGAATATTTGACCCGATAATTATTGAACTTCATCATTTGGGAGGAACCCCCGTTTGCAGTTGCGGCTTTAACTGGGCGGATAAATCTCTTTCTAAGTATGATCATGATCTCTCAATTTTGTGTGGTAACAGAGCTTGCTTATTTATTAGCAAAGGAAACTTAAGAAAATTTATTTCAGTCCCATATTTGAGTCACTACGCTTATTTGGATAAACACTATAAATTCGATTCTGAATTTTCAAAACTTAACTACCTTCAAACCTTAAGTCTTTTATTCATGAAAGAAAATAACACCCTCGGTGTTGTAAATAAAAAAACAGGTGATATAGTTCTTTTTGAAATTTTCTATCATGAAGATAAACTAGGCATGAATTTTATATCTAATCCTGAAACAGTTAGAAATTTGATTAAGCAAAAAGATCTTGAATTTAATAAATTTCATAATATTAAGCAAAACTAACATCTTGCCATTTGATAAAGTGCTTTAATAATTAAACCTTAATAACCACTAAATAAGGCTCAAAATGTCTTTCTATGTACATTTTGCCTCCTTATATCTGTATACAACAAACCATAAGGGCACTTTACAGCTTTTGATAATTATGTTACTATTAGTAATATTATATAAAAATACACTTATTTAGGGAGCAAAATGAATAAATTAAAAAATACTATAATTTTAGCTTTAGCATTGTTTATTATCCAAAACTCGAACGCTGCCCAACACTTACATTCAGTCAAATTAAACGATGGCACGAGTATTAAAATTGCTCCTGGCTACGATAATCGAGGACCCTTTTTACTTAGATTTCTATCTAATGGAGAACTTGATACTAAATTCCCAAAAGGGTACAGCGTCTTTATTCCATTAAAAAGTAATCCTAAGTATTTTAGAATTATTATATTAAATTCTGGAAATATAATGGTTCATGACAAGCAAGCTAATGAAATGGTGATATTTGATAAAGATGGCGCACCATTAAAAAATGTAGCGCAAGTTAAAGAAATGATAAAAGAAAAATCATATGATACTTCTGGTATTGATAAAGCTATTCTTTTAAAAGCTTTATTTAATGCTGCAAGATTCCAAGGTAATAATATTCTACAAATAGGTTATGAATTAACTGACGAAGATATTCAAACATTGCTAAACCAAGGCGATATTACGCATGCAGCAGGGCGCATTTTGAATATTAATATTTCAGGTGACGTTTGTGACATTGCGGCTTATAATATAGCGAATGGTGAAAATGCTGCTCAAACAGTTATTAATAATTTAAGACTAAACCATCTTGCCGGTAGAACTAATCCCGCGGGGTTTGTATGCGACACTGAATGCTAAGCAGCAATAAAAAATTAAGAGAAAACCCTGGAATTTATTCACCTCAATAATATTGCTATATAATATATTTATAATATATGTTCATAATATGAAAACTATTAAAATCGTTGTATTTATATTTATAATATTATCTTTTAATCAACTTTGCGCTTTACATTCACGTATGCAAGGTCAAAAAATACTTAGAATTACCCTAGTCAGAAGAATGCCTTTTTTGGAAAGATTCAATATTTTTGAAGATAGCGAACTTAAAGATCCAACATTTGTGCGTAATAGAATTCCTTTTAAAGGCGACCCTGAAAATTTTAGAATATATTTAAACTATAATACTGAAAATATTTTTGTGGTCGATGAAGATAATTCAGATATTATTATATTTAATAAAAATGGAGTTATTTTCAAAAATTCTGACCAAGTTAAAACGATGATTCAAAATATAAACAAATCTTCAAAGCCACCCCATGAACCTTGTGCTTCACCTTCTGTAGAAATCGAAGAAGAAATAGAAGAGGAAGAAGTAAGTGTATATAGTTTACTCGAAGATTAATATTTTTTATTTATTATCGTATCAACCTAAGGTAGAATTATGAAAATAGGATATCCATGTATTAATAATTCAATTGAACAAAAACCAAATAAAACATTTCGTTTGAATTCGTATAGCAAAGAATTATTTAAGGAAACTGTTGAATCTAACTTAAAAGGTTTATACAAAATTTTAGAATATAACTATGAACATGGTTTATTATTTTTAAGAATAAGCTCGGACACTATACCTTTTGCATCGCATCCTGTGTTAAATGTTGATTGGATTGAAGAATTTAAAGAAACATTACAAACCATTGGCAATTTTATAAAAAAAAATAACTTTCGTATATCAATGCATCCTGATCAATTTATTGTTTTAAACTCACCTACTGAATCAGTGGTTAAAAACAGCATTGCTGAATTAAAGTATCATGCAAATTTTTTAGATAGTTTAGGACTTGATAATACTGCTAAAATTCAAATACATGTTGGTGGAGTTTACGGAAATAAACAAGAAGCTATAGAAAGATTCGTAGAGGTTTATAACAGATTAGATCCTATTATTAAAAAAAGATTAGTAATTGAAAATGACGACAAATCCTATTCGTTATCTGATGTATATAAAATTTATACTAAATGTGGAATACCTATAATTTTTGATACTTTACATCAAACCTGCTTTAACAATGGTGAAGATTTTCTTGAAGCTTTAAAGATTGCATTTTCTACATGGAAAATTGAAGATGGTATTCCGATGATTGATTATAGCAATCAAGCTGAAAGCTCCAGGGTTGGCAAACACTCACAGAGCATAGATCTTAAAGATTTTGAAAATTTCATAACTATAACTAAAGCACTCGATTTTGATATTATGCTAGAAATTAAAGACAAAGAAATTAGTTCTTTAAAAGCATTGGCAATAATTACAAAGGGCAGAAATTGAAGCCGTTAAAGATATTATAATACAAAAAGTTGAAGCAAAGCGTTCGATGCAAGAAAATCAAAGACTTTTAATTGAATTGCCAACATATAATGATAATGAAGATTAATTTATTCATATTAAATCCTATTATAAAATTATATATAATTACCCTTACCAAACCTATAACCTATCCTATGTTTTCTAATTGAATTAAAAGCCTTGCTTAAGCCTCTTGGCTTACCTTATACTTAAAATAGATAAATTTACAATTTTTATAAGGAGAGAAAAAATGAAAAAATTACTTAGTTTTCTGGTTTTAATTGCATTTGGTATCTTAGATGCAGCACCTGTCATTAAGAATAAGGCTAATATCAAAAAGCCACTTATTGCAAAAAAGCCAATACTTAAGAAATTAGGACAAATCTGTTCAAAAAATGCAAAATGTTTAAGTCCGTATGTGTGTAGTAAAAATAGATGTATTAAACAAGCAGTCAAAAAGACACCTATTAAAACTCATGCAAAACCAATTTTAAAAGCAAAACCTACTGCTGCAGAAATTAAAACAGCTTTAGCAAATACCAAAGCAAAGTTAGCTCAAGCATCATTAGACAAAGCTAAATCACTATCAGAACTTGCTAAAGCTAAACAGCTTCAAAGTATTGCTGATGCAAAAGAAACTGCGCAATTAGTTGGATCAACAAATACCACTGCTCAGTCAGACTCGATAGCAACAGAACAAGCAAATGCTCAAGTAGTTGTAGACGATGCTCAAGCAAAGGTTGATTCTTCTACGCAAGATACAAAAGATGCAATCTCTGAAGCAGCCGAAATAGCTCAAACAGCTCAGGCTATACCTGATGGTGCAGCAATAGCTGCAGATGCAAAAGCATTAGCTGATAAAGCAACAGCTGACGCAAAAGCCCAAGAGGATGCACAGGCAGCTTTAGATGCAAAAGCAGCAGCAGATGCAAAAGCTCAGGCAGATGCACAAGCAGAGGCAGATGCAAAGGCAGAGACAGATGCAAAGGCAGCTGCATATGCGCAGGCAGATTTAGATGCACAAGCAGCAGCTGCAACCAAATCAACTTCTTTTGTTCTAAACAATAACACATGGTGGGGTTTAGGTAATTTAAGCTTACAATGTAATGCAACAAACTTTGCAAATAAGAATATAAAACTAGCTATAACAGATGGTAGAATACCTAATAATTACAGTAACTTTGCAGGTCATTCAATTGACCTAAATAGTAGCTGTGCAACTATAGACTTATATATGAATCCAGATACAAATATAAATCAGTCTAGTTACGCTTGGCAATTTAAAAATGTACCTATTAATATTGGTGGAAATAATACTTTTGATTTAAACCAAGGTGATAACACATTTAGTATAATTCCAAACGGAGGAACTCCAATAACTAGAAATGATGGTAATTTTTAATAAATAGATAGATTATTGTAGGGTCTATAAAATATTTTATAGACCCTACTTATTCAAGTAATATAGTAAGAAAAATATAAATTTATACTGCAAATTAAAGTATTGAATTTAAGTTGTTATTATTATAAGTTCATAATATGAAACTATATATAATTATTGTATACATATTTATAATATTATCTCTTAATGAACTTTGCGGTTTACATTCACGTATGCAAGGTGAAAAAATACTTAGAATCACCATAGTCAGAAGAATGCCTTTTTTGGAAAGATTCAATATTTTTCAAGATAGCGAACTTAACGATCCAACATTTGTGCGAAATAGAATTCCTTTTAAAGGCGACCCTGAAAATTTTAGAATATATTTAAACTATAATACTGAAAATATTTTTGTGGTCGATGGAGACAATTCAGATATTATTATATTTAATAAAAATGGAGTTCTTTTCAAAAATGCAGAAGAAGTTAAAGAGTTGATTCAAAATATAAAAAAGCCTATTGTTTCAGTTGATGAAACCTGCTTATCACCCTCCGATGATGATAATGACAATGAAGTTCCTGTTTACAGCCTATTAGAAGATTAGATAAAGTTATCTTTTATTGTAAGTTAATTAAATATAAAACCCCACTATTAGGTAAGCTTTTTTTATGCTATAATAAATAAAAATTTAACCCATCCAACCAAAAAATTAAAAACTACTATGAGTAACAAAAGAGATTTATACGAAATTTTAGGCGTTGCCAAAACCGCAACCCAAGCTGAAATTAAGGCTGCATACCGTAAATTGGCTATGCAACACCATCCAGATAGAAACCCCGGCAACAAAGAAGCTGAAGATAAATTTAAAGAAGCTTCAGGTGCATATGAAGTTCTAGGTGATGCTGATAAAAGAAAAAAATATGATCAATTTGGCCATGCCGGAAATGAAGGTTTTGGCGGTGGTCATGGTCACCAAGATATGAATATGGATGATATCTTTGGAAATTTCGGAGATATTTTTGAATCTATGTTCGGTGGTGGCGGACAAAGCCAACGCAAAACAAAGCGTGAAGCAAGGCCAACTCCTCAGCAAGGTCATGATATAAATAAAGAAATAAATATCACATTACGCGAAGCATTTGAAGGTACTAAAAAAGAGATAAGTTACAGTAGATTAGTAACTTGTGACACTTGTAAAGGCCAAGGCGCAAAAGCTGGAACCAAAGTTGAAACTTGTAAAACTTGCCATGGCGCAGGTCAAGTTCAATACCAACAAGGTTTCTTTTTATATTCCCAAACCTGTTCTACATGTGCTGGCAAAGGTTTTACAATACCTTCCCCGTGCACAAGTTGTAATGGCCAAACCAGAAAACAACAATATGATAAATTTACAGTAACTATCCCTGCTGGTATTTTTGACGGCGCTGATTTACGTGTCCCAGAAAAAGGTGATGCAGGTATTTTTGGTGGACCTTATGGCGATCTTTATCTTAAAGTTCGCATTATTGCAGATAAAAAATTCAAAAGAAAAGGTGATGATGTTGAATGCACTATCATGCTTACTTACCCACAATTAGTTTTTGGGTGCCAATTAGAAATAGAAAATATTGATGGTACTAAAGAAACCATTAAAGTCCCTAAAGGCTGTGCTGTTGGCGAACGCATAGTGATCCCTGGCAAAGGATTTTTGGTTTTACGTTCTACAAGACGTGGAAGCTTAATTGTTACTACTCAATGCCATATTCCTAACAAATTAAGTGCCGAAGCTAAAGAAGAGTTAAAAAAATATTCAGAGATTATTGGAACAACTACAGAAAGTACCAATACTGGAACAATATCAGGATTTTTTAAGAAATTTTTAGGATAATTAATTAAGTTAATAATAAAAGCCTCGATTATATAATCGAGGCTTTTATATTTTTATAACTGTTAAACAATTTGCAAATCAGTTAAAACCAATCTATGATCATCGCCAGTTGGCCAGCCAATATCTTTTAGCCATTCAAAATCATTATGGTCAATAGTTTGACCGGACATAACTGCAAAATTGCCTTTGACATAAATTCTATCTATACGTTCATTATCGCCTGGTATCCAAGTGCCTTGAGCCCATTCTTTATCTCTATGAGTATCTACAAAACCTTTGGAATCTAACAATTCATGCAAAATACAATCTTGTAATGAATTAAAGTCTCCACCTAAAATTATGTTTTTAGGTTGTAACTTAATCAGATCATCTAAAATAAATTTTAATTCTCGCAACCTTTCAATGTCATCAATCAAATAATCTAGGTCGGTTAAATGAAGTGAAACAATCCAAATATCTGGATTTATTTTTATAGCGATTGCACCAGTAGAACTATTTTCAACTGAGATACTTAATATTTGGAATATTTTGTTTTTACTTAAAATTGCTACACCATTTTTATGCCATACTTTTTCATCCCAATACAAATTCAGTTCTTGAGATAAAATTTTTGCTTGAGTAATTGTCACTTCTTGTAATAAAATAATATCTGCGTTCAATTCTTTTAATAATCTAATTATTTGATCTTTCTTATCTGGCCAGTCAGTATAATATTCTATATTAAAAGATATAACTCGAAATTTTGTTGGATTATTAAATAGTTTTAACATTAATAATGTTCCTAAATTTTATTACCATATATAGCCAACTCAAAATAACAACTATCTATTAATTAACATTAAAAAATGACTAAGTTCTACAATAATATTAATAAGGATTAAATGAAAAATAAAAAAACTAGAGATGCAGAATTTGAAAATATTAGAAAAGAATATTCTAATAAATATTTTGGTATAGATTTTAGAAAACATCCTGAATTATATGTAATCGGAAAAGGTGAACAAGGCGTACTGATGGCAGAGCCTTATAGATCCGAAATTTTACCTTATTGGAAATTTAAAACTCCTGAAATTTCGCAAATATCAGCTGATAAAATATATGAATTGTTTTTAGATTATAAAAAAAATAACGATTTTGTGGGAATGGATATGGCGCGTAAATATCTTCAGATGGGCTTTACAAGATCAAGAAGATATGCAAATCATAAAACTGGAACCAAATGGAATAAGGATAAAACTGAAATTCTTCCAATTGAATTAGATGAAGTTAAAGCTGAGTCAGCTAAAATATTTTATGAAAAATATCTTTTAGCTAAAAATGATGCAGATTATATTAAATTATCTAACCTCCATAAAGAAAAATCTAAAACTCAAAAATAATAATTCTATAAATCATTATGTTTATACACTTGGAGCTATCACAATTAATAAATAATTATTGATATAAAGTTTAATTATTTCTTAATTTTAAATCCGATTTCATAGATAGGAAATATATCAATTACCGTATTTTCATAAGGATGGGCTTTTTTAATTTCTTCTACGACTTTTTCAAGAATATCTTTGTGGCAAATAGTTTCTATTCTTTCTTCTGCAACCGTTTCTAATTTATTTGCTTGCCCTATGAATGGGGTAGCTTTTTCATCCGGTTTAAAATGTCCTGTTCCTTTAACTGAAAAGCTTGCAAATGAATAATTCCCCATTTTGCCTGCACCAGCTTTTCCCATAACTTCTCTCATGCTATCTGCATGTGTTTCAGGAACTATAACTACTATATTTACATATTCGGCAAGTTTAAAATTATTAACCATTTAATTACTCCTAGGTTTTTTTATATTGCTAAAAAATAAAAAAGAATATAATTCTTTCACTTACAAGTTTAAAATTGTCTGAAATCCATGCTTGCATTATTATTTCTTGGATCTAATAATTTGCATATACATAAGTTACTTTTTTTATATTTATATGTTTTATTTTCAAACGTTTTGATTCTAAAATAAAAATCTAAAATTGCCTTAAAGATAAAATGTTTTTCTTGAACACATAATCTTTTTATTTTATTAATTTCGGTACTGAATGTTTTGCTTTTAACGCGTAATATTTTAGTATTATAGGAATTTAAAACTAAAATATATGTTAAAATCATTTCAGAAGGGGTTAAGTTTTCCCATTTAATGTATTCACTGATTGCTTTTTTTAAGGTTATTGTGTTAGTTTTAAAACATGAAAAAAGACCTCCAAGGTTTTCAGAATCGACCTGAAAGAGTGTATTACTGTGAATTGATTTAACTTCTTCTAAAGATTTTTCTCCAAAAAGTTCTTTCCACAAATAATCCCAATTAATATTAATTGGTTGATTATCATGCGCACAAAAAATATTACAATAACATAATTTGTCATTAATATCATACAGATCAACTTCCTGCGCCCACGATGAAATTGTTACATCAAAAAATTCATGGTCACTTTCTCTGCACAGTTGTAAGAATTTGGAATGCGCAGAATCAGGTGTATATCTAAAAGAAGAAGATTTACCTAGACTATCATTTTGAGCGCGAGGACTTGCTACAAATAACATTAATTCCGAATATAACTCTTTTTGTGTTTCTTTTAAAGCTTCGGATACCCTCTCACTTTCTTGAGCATTTAAATCTTGTTCAGTTTTATATTTTACTTGGGCACAATTTAAAAAAGAATTAAAAAGTAAAAAAGTAAACATGAGAAAAGATTTTTTTACAAATGACATAATATGCCTCAAATCAAATAAAGTCTTATTTAGCCCTGTTCTACAACTTCAACTCGGCTACCAGCAGGTCCCTTTTCCACTACAAAATGCACAGGAAACTGTTCTTTCATAGTCTGCAAATGTGAAACAATAATAATCTTTGCAAAATCATCTTGTATCTTATAAATAGAATCCATAATATGCGCAAGGCCCTCTTCATCTTGTGAACCAAAGCCTTCATCTATTATAAGTGTTTGCAATGATGTTCCTGATCTGTGTGCTAATAATTTAGAAATTGCTATACGCAATGCAAAATCTATTCTAAAAGCTTCTCCGCCTGAAAACATTTCATATGGCCTAATACCAATATCATCAGAAATTTTTATATCTAAAGTTTCTTTTATGCCACCCTTTTTAAGGTCACGAACAGATTCTATAATAATTTGTGCCTGATTATCTGTTAATTTGGCTAGAATTTCATTTGCTGCGTGTTCAATTTCCGGGATTGATTCTTCTATTAGCAACGCTTGAATGCCATCCTTAGAAAGTGCTATAGATATTGTTTTATAATCATCCATTGTATTTTGCAAACTGCTAGCTTCTTCTTTATACTTTTTACATTCTTGCGAAAGTTGTTCTAATTTAGATATCTGATTTTCTAAGCTGCCACGTTGATGCAATATAGTTTCTTTAAATTTTAAAAGTGCTTTTAATGCATCAGTAATATCACGTTCTTTAATATTAAGATTTTGTTCTAATAACTTTAAATCACCAAAATTAGTTATATTTTGCTTTAATATTTTAATATCATTTTTTAATAATCTAAGATTAGCAATTATGCTCAAAAATTCTCTTTTATATTGTTCACGCAGTGTAGTCAAATCAACATTATTATATGCAGCTAACTGCATATCTATACTAGCTAATTGAGATATTACTTTCTTATGCTCTTCTGAATTATATTTAATTTCTGCTATTTTTAGATTTATTTCATTTAAATTAGCTTGTATTACTTTATATTTCTCATCTTGCGCTATTAGTTTGGCGCCTTCAATTTTTAAATGCTCAATTAGTTTTTGTTCTTCTGTTATGCGTATTTCTAGATCATTTAATATTTTAAGCTGATCTTTGCTTTGAGTTTTAAGTTCTAATATTTGTTTTTCAATTTGTGCTTTAGTTTTATTAAGTTCTAACGAATCTTTATAGGATTTAATTTCATTATGCTGAGACATTAAAATGTCTTTTAGCTTGCTAATTAAACCTGTAATGCGCTTTAATCTGTGATTTAAAAATATTTCTTGGTTGGCAAATTGCTGCTTTAAAAACTTTTTACGAGAAGCTGATAAATTCTGTTCACACAATGGGCAGCTTGGGTTTTGATCATCAGATGATAATTTGCATTTTTGCTCTAGAGCATTTAATTCAGATTTTATTTGATTCCCTTGCGCTATGAATTTTTGGTAATAATTTCTTCGTTTATCAAACTGCTTTTCAGCTTTTAAAATTAACTGTTCATCTACAGTCGCTAAATTTATTTTGTTATTGTCTTGTGTTAATTGTTGCAAACTATTATTTAGCTCTTTAAGTTTTTCTTGAGTATTAATTTTATTTATTAATGATCTTTCTAATTCAAGCTTCTTATTTTGAATCTCTATAGCTTGCTTATCATTTAATATTTTTAGTAAATTTTGTTCTTCTTCTTTAGTCTTTAAAAATATTTCTTTAAGTTCCAATTGCTGATGCTGCAATTGCTGGGATGTTTCAATTATTTTTAAGCATGCTTGCTTTTCTAACTCAAGTTTTTCTTTATCAGGAAAGTTAATTCTTTTTTTGTGTGTTTCATGCCAAAGATTATATGTGCCAATAAGATCTTTTGTTTTTAGACTATGTTCTTCTTGCAGCTTTTGCAATTGCAAAATTAACATTTGCTGTTCATTTAATAAAACGGATAATTTCTTTTTTTCTTGCTCTTGCAGGCTTTTTGATATTAAATACTCTTCTTCTTCTTTTGTTATCTTTTCTATCTGATTTTTAGTTTCTATGAGCTTAGAATTAACTTCGTCAAAATAAGTTAATTCTTTTTCAATCATCTCATTTAATTTTAAATTACCATCACGTTGATTTGTTAGGCTTTTTATCTTTTCCATTGCAATTTTACGCAAAGTTTCAAATTTACCTAACCCTAAAATATTTGCTAAAATTTCTTTTCTGTCTTTAGGTGATTTTTTAGAAAATTCATTTGAACTTCCTTGACGTAGAAAAGCTGAATTACAAAAAGATTCAAAATTCAATCCTAGCATGCTTTCTATTTTATCTTGCGTTGCTTTTATTGTTTTGTCTGTAAGTGAAATTATTTTTTCATCCCCTTCATAAAGCCCAAAGTCAAGATGTGCATTTGGTTTGCCATATGAAAAAGAAAATTCACGCCGTATACGATATTTATTTTTATTAAATTCAAAATCAAAAATTACAATCATTTGTCTTTGACCAAGGCGTAATAAACCTTGATCAGGCTTTGAAGTGCCTGTAGTTTTACGTGCTTCGCCCCAAACTGCCCACGCCATTGCATCTAATAAAGCAGACTTACCATGTCCATTTTTACCGGACAAGCATATTAGGTTATAAGGCTCAAAATTTATTGTTTGTAATTCTGAACCGTAGCTTAAGAAATTTTTGATTTGTAAATTAAGGGGAATCAATGTTTCAACTTACTTTTAATTGTATTAATAAATTTAAATTATTATAACATACTATTATTTTTTAAAAAAATTGTATTTTAATTTCTCATAATATACAATCAACTAAACATTTAATTTTAACTCCGGGACGAGTTATGAACAATAATATTGGTTTACATATAAGACTTACTAGCACTCTTACTGACGTAATAAAAAAAGCAATACGCTTAGATATCCCTTTCTTTCAAACATTTTTAACATTTACTGATGGTAAACATATTGAACTTGAAAAAAATGATATACGTGAATTTTTAACTTTGCGCAGAGAACGTTTTAACAAAGTGTATCTACATGGTTCTTATTGGATAAATTTATGCACTTACCAAAATTATGGATACAAAATTCTGGAACGTGAAGTTAAAATGGCAAAAGAGCTTGAATTTACTGATATAATTTTACACCCAGGTTCTGCAAAAAGTTGCACATCAAAATCTCAAGGTATACGTTTTTTAGCTGAATCAATAAATAAGATTTTAAAAAAAGAATCTGATATTAATATAGTTTTTGAAAATACAGCCCATGGCAAAATGTCCGTAGGTAGTGATATAACCGATTTTTCTGAAATATTATCTTTAATGGAATACCCAGAACGTGTTTCATTTTGTTTGGATACCGCACACGCTTATTCATTTGGATATGATGTTTCTAATATATCGGGGCAAGAAAAATTTTTAAAATTAGTAGAAGAAAATATAGGCCTTAATAGAATTAGCTTAATACATGTAAATGATACCTCAGAAAAATTGGGTAGATGTATAGATAAGCATGATCTTCCTGGACAAGGAAATATTGGAAAAGTAGCTTTAAAAAACTTCTTAGAACACCCACAATTAATTACTCTTCCAAAATTACTTGAATTACCATTATTATCTGAAGAAGAAGAAAAAATAATTTTAGATGATATTAGAAAGTGGTAACATGATTAAAATTGCAATAAATGGATTCGGCAGAATAGGCAGAACATTTTTACGCACAATTCTTGCAGATGAAATAGCACAAGAAAATATAGAAGTTAAAGTAATTAATGTTGGCCCTGATAACTCTGAACATGCTTTACATCTTTTTAAATATGACACTTTAATGGGCACATATCAAAATAAATTATCTTCTACGCAAGGCCAAATTAAAGTAGGTAATTATTCTATAAAAGTTATAGCAGAAACTGATCCGTCAAAAATTGATTGGAAAGGTTTAGATGTAGATTTAGTAGTAGAGTGCACTGGTAAATTTACAGATGCTGATAAAGCAAAAATACATATAAACGCTGGTGCCAAATATGTATTAATATCAGCTCCTGCTAAAGATGAAGACATTACAATTATTCCAGGTGTTAATGATGAAATGTTTGACTCCAAAAAACATAAAATAATTTCTCTAGGTAGTTGTACAACTAATGCTGTAGCCCCCTTAATAAAAGTAATTAATGATGCATTTTCTATCACTTCAGCTTTTATTACAACCGCACATGCTTATACTGCTACTCAAAATTTATTAGATAATGACAAAAAAGATTTAAGATTAGCACGCGCTGCTGCACTTAACATAATACCTTCAACTACCGGTGCTGCTAAAGTTGTTGGCAAAATATTCCCTGAACTGAACACCGTTATAAAAGCAAATTCATTACGGGTACCAGTTGCGGATGTTTCTTTTATTGATTTAACTTTTGTAGCCAAAAAAGCCATTTCTATAAATGATATACATGCTGCTTTTATAAATGCAAAAGATAATAATTTGAATGGTATTTTAGATATAACTCTAGAACCATTAGTTTCATCTGACTTTAAAGGCAACTCACATTCTGTTATTTTAGACAGCTTATTGACTGAAACTATTGGAAATATGGGAAAAGTTTCTGGTTGGTATGATAATGAATGGGGATATAGTTGTAGATTAAGAGATTTTATTAAATCTAATTCTTGGTAAAAAGCAAAAAAAAGAGGAACCTGTTTAGGTTCCTCTTAAATATAAAGTCTTAAATTATCCTGTGATTTCAGGAAAAGCTTCTTCGATATTTCTTAATAAAGCAAAATTACCACAGTTATTTGCATTGTTAAAAATAAGTTGTATATAATTACGAATTATTTGTAATTTGTCTTCGTTATTCGGACTATTTTCTAATGACTTATATTTTTGAATCAATAAATCATAAAGTAAATGCTGCCCATCTTTATTATCGATACTCACGTCTTTAATATTTTTCGATGACAATTTTCTAGGAATTATTATTTGTCCAGTTTCTTCATTAAATAATTGATATGCGCTTACTTGTGCAAAATCATCTACATTCAAACTATTAGAATTGACATTTGATGTTTGCGCAATAGACTTCCTAAGTTTTTGTTTTCCTGTTGCTAAAGCGGATGTCCCAATTTCTTTAATTTTTTTTTCTATTATATCTAGCTCTTCTCTATAAACTGAAGGAAGTTGACTCAACTGTTTATATGAAGAATTTAACAAATTATAAAGTTGTTTTTGCCCTAAAGGACTACTTACCTCTATTTTATCACCCTCGTCTATAAAATATGTAGGTATTTGTAATTCACCATATTTAAATAATTGAAAAGAATTCATCGCTTCTGGATCATCAATATTTAATCCGAGAGAAATTTCTTCTGAAGATCTTAGGTTTGAAACACAAAAAAGCAGCATGATTATTATTAGATTTTTTTTCATCTTATCCCGAAATTTAAACATTAAACATATAAACATTGTACTATAACCATTTTACCCCAAATTTTGCCTAACTGCAAACACTTAGATTAAATATTAAGCTTTTGTTGCCAGACAGAACATGTAAAAAAGTTGCTTGGCAAATAGTTAAAATTAGTTTAATATATCTTAAATATTCATTGTGTGGGGGCCCATAGCTCAGTTGGTTAGAGCAGTCGGCTCATAACCGAAAGGTCCCAGGTTCAAATCCTGGTGGGCCCACCAGTTTAAGTTTATCCGGGCTTCTGGCTCGACAAACTTCTACTGGCAAACCCCATAAATGAAGTAAAATACAAAAAAAACGAGGGGAAGCTATGGAGAGAGACCCTTTCAAATTATTTATAGACCTGGTAACTTTTGACCAGGAAATCTTACACGCTAATAAAGAGATTGATACATTAAAAAGCAGTTTATCATTATTAGAAACTGAAGCCCTTTCATTTGATACTAATCTTCAAGCTCAAAAAAACTTACTTATCGATGCAAAAAAAGAAGTTCATGATAAAGAACTTACAATGAAAGAATTAGACGTAAAAGAAAAAGAAACAAAGCATAAGTTAGATGCAATTTCAAATCAAAAAGAATACACGCTAATAAAAAAAGAATTTGAGCGAATTCAACAAGCACAACATAATTTAGAGCCAGAATTAGTAAATAGCTGGAACAAGTTAGAAACTGCAACTGTAGAATACGATTCAAAAAGTAAAGTCATAGAAGAGCAGATTAAAGAAGCTGCAACAAAAATTAAAGAAATACGTGACAAGTTAGATTCTACTTATAAAAAGATTGAAGATCTTTATAAAGAACGTCCACAAAAAGAAATAGATCTACCTGTTGAATGGTTAGAAAAATATAATATAATGCATTCTCGAGTTACTAACCCTGTTGTGGAAGTTGTAAATAATAGCTGCCAGGCTTGCTTCTTTAATGTAACTAACCAAGATATTATTAATCTTAATAAAAAACAATTAATACAATGCAAAGGTTGTTTTAGACTTTTATATATTAAAAGTGAGAAAGATCTCAAGTGACTTCTACTCAATTAAATATTTTTGAAGCTAATAGCAAACCTAAGTTGCAACCTATTGATACGTTCCAACTTTCATTAGATGGTGCTTCGCGTAATAACCCCGGGCCTGCTGGTGCTGGGATATGTATTAAAAAAAATACTCAATTAATTATGGCAACTGGTGCTTATTTAGGCCATAAAACAAATAATCAAGCTGAGTATTTAGCATTGCTTTTAGGTCTTTTTTTTGTAAAACAATTTTTAAAGTCAGATGATGTACTGCATATAAAATCTGACTCTGAACTTTTGGTAAAACAAATTTTAGGGCATTATAAAATTAAAAATCCTGAATTGCAAAAGTTACATGGATTAGGGTTAAAATTTTTAAAAAATATTAAATATAAAATTGAACATGTTCTGCGTGAAAAAAATAAAGAAGCGGATGAACAAGCAAATTTAGCAGTAGATAAAAAAATTAAACTTCCAAAAGAATTTGTAGAAATACTCAATGAACATAATATTATTATTTAGCTTAGTTTTTTATAGCTTTTGCACATATAGTAGTGAAAGTGTAGAACCTATAAGAGCGCTGACCATCAAAGTCTTATTAAATGACAAATCACCTAGCAATACAAGCATATCCATTATAGGAAAAAAAGATTTAATAACTCATTTGCCAAAAAATGAAAATTCTCAAAAAAAAATTGGTACAACTTTAACTGTTAATTTAGATAACGATAAACTTTATATAAATGGAAAAAAATTTGCAGGCAATGCACTACAAGTAAAGCCTACAGAGGGTTATTTAAGTTTTGAAAATAGAGAATATCACGGTTCATTTATTATTTTAAAAGAAAAAAATGCTTTGCTTTTAATAAATGTACTTAATCTAGAAGAGTATGTGTCAGTTGTACTAAGAACAGAAAGTTGGCCGGGTTGGCCACTAGAAGCTAATAAAGTGTTGGCAATATGCATACGTACATATGCAGTTGATAAAATATTAGAGGCAAAACAAAAAAAATTATCTTATCATATTAAAACTACTACCGAACATCAGACGTATAAAGGCGTATTGAATAATAAGCATACAGATACTTTATTACTAGCCGTCAAAGAAACTGCTGGATTAATAATTACTTATAATAACAAACCAATACTTGCGATGCATGATTCTTGTTGTGCAGGCATTATACCCGCAAGCGTTGAACATATAGATTTTAAAAAAGCACCCTATTTAGCAAGAAAAGAAATCTGTAACCATTGTAAAATTTCTAAATTTTATACTTGGCAAGTGACTATGCCCAAAGATGATTTAATACAGCTACTTCAACAAAATATTCCTAAGTTAAAAAATATTAGTTCAATAGTAGTAACCAAGACTGATAAAGCAGGCATTCCACAAAAAATAGAGATTTATGATAAAAAAGAGAAATATGTTATTGATGGCAAAGCATTTTATTTTTTGAATAAACGCATAAGAAGTTATTATTATGAAATTAAAAAAAATGCTAATAATATAGTACTTTCAGGACGTGGCGTTGGACACCATTTAGGCCTTTGCCAATGGGGCGCACGCCAAATGGTGGATTTAGGTTGGGACTGCAAAAGTATTATACAATTTTATTATCCAGGCACTTCTTTTATGAAATTAAAAGCTAAGTAAGAATTACTCTAAAACATCAATCTTTAAACCTACTGGTGAAGCTGCTTTTAATGCCCGTAATTTATCTAAACTTTCTTGAGATAACGGATTACCTGAAATATTTAAAGTTTTTAATGTTTGTGATGCTATTAAATCATCAAAACTATTTCCGATATCAACTATCTGATTATCTTGAACATTAAAAGTTTCTAATTTTTGAAGCCCTTTTAAACTTCCTAAACTTGTTAATTTATTTCTATTTATATCAACGAGTTGTAGATTTTCTAAACCATCTAAGCTATCATTTAAATCTTTTATCTCATTACCATCTAAATTTAACTCCATCAAAGCTTTAAATTGTTTTAATTTATTATCCAATGAACGAATTTTATTATTTTCTAGAAGCACAAACGCAATGCGATCTGGATTTGTTATTAATGTTTCTAAACCGCTTAAACTCGTAAGATCTAAATCATTTAAAAATAAAGAATCTACATCGATATCTATCTCATTAAATTCTTGTGTCATGTCATTAAATTCTTCTGTTATATAATTATCATTTATAGAATCTAGCAAATCATTTATTGATCTATTCTTTGCATTTAAATTTAAAGTTTTTAATGGATCTTTCCAAATTGTTAAAGTTTTATCAGAAGAAGCAACAATAAATTTACCATCATTTGACCAATCAATATCAGTTATCGGCAAATCACTTACCTGATATGTGTCTACAATTTTAGTTTTTCCAATCATATTACGAATTATAATATTTCCTGAAATCCCACCGGTCACTAAAAATTCTGTATTTTTTAATACTTTTAGCGCCCTAATAATATCTTTGACATCCAATAAGAAATAATTTCCTTTTGCCCAGTTCAACTTAACAATAGATTTATTTTTTAATGAAAAAAGAAAATATCTTGAAAGTATATCAGCTGAAGTAATCAGATCATCCAATTGAATTGATTTTTTTATCTTATGATCAACACTCCAACTAGTTGCTTTTCCATTATTACCTACCGATAATAATTTAGTATCAGAAATCCAAATAAGTGATGTAGTAGTATTATTTTTATCTTTTAATACAACTTCTTGACCCATTAGCAAAGAACATCCTGCATTAAATGCATATATTATTATTTTATTTTCTGCACCAACCGCTATTCTAGAACCATCTGGCGACCAAGAAACAATTGTTGGCAAACCTGTTTGAAAAGATTTTTCATCTAATAGCCTAGAATCATTTACATCAAATATTATTAATTTTCTATTTCTGTATAGAATTGCCAACATAGAACTATCAGGTGACCAGGATATTGAACGTACAAAATGATCTTCTTTTTTTAATTCATAAATAAATTTACCTGTATGGATATCCCAAATTTTTATAGACCCATCACCCGAACCTGATGCCAATAACTTATTATTTGGTGAAATTTTGACTGATGTGATTATTCCTTCATGCGCATTTTTAAAATCTGTGATACCTGATGGAAGTTCCGGATGATTTTCTACAAAATCTTTTAACAAATATGATATATATGGTTTCAAATTAGGGCTTTCAGATGCATTTATAGAAAAAGAAAATAAAACTAAAAGTAATTTCAAAAAACTTTTCATATAACCTCCCTACTTTGTCCACCCACATTTAGGGGCATTAATATTAACTGCTAAATTGGGTTTATTTCGAGTAACAATATGTAAAGGAACAATTGATTGGAATTTTAGGACTAAATCTGCTAACGCTTCCAAGCTTTCACCTGATAATGGATTATTGATTAAACTTATAGATTTTAGATTTTTTAAACTTAATATTAGCGAAACAAAACTTTCATCAATATCTTCTATTTTATTATTATCTAAGTTTAAATATTTTATTGTTTCGGGTTTAATAATTTTTTCTAAGCCCTCTAGGCTAGTAAGGCCTAAAGACGATAAATTAAGATATTCTGCGCTTTCAGATAATCGTTTTTTTATTTCAGAATTTTTAGTTATATCAT
Organism: Candidatus Babeliales bacterium; assembly: GCA_031292305.1. Classification (GTDB taxonomy): domain Bacteria; phylum Babelota; class Babeliae; order Babelales; family JABDEC01; genus JARLHJ01. Next base: position 84,577 of record JARLHJ010000047.1, on the reverse strand, counting down.
AAATTAATTCTATTAGAGCTTTGCTTTCCATGGGGTTTGAATCTGCTGAATGACTTAAAAAAGTTATTTTTAATACTATAAATGCTAAAATATTTAATAATTTCATATTTTCCTTATTTTTAATTAAATTATAAGTTAATAATAACACAAAATATATTCAAATAGCAATAATAAGTTTGTGCTTTTTACCCTTAAATTAACTGTCTTTTGCCTAAATATTGACATTTAATGTAGCTCTGTGCTATCATAATAGAACAAGAGAACAGATTAAATAATGAAGGATAATTATGATAAATGAGAACGTAGATTTAATAGAAGAATTAATTGAAGCATTGCTAACAATAAAAGATAAAGACGAAATGGCAAAGTTTTTAAAAGATCTTTGTACACCACAAGAAATTAAGTCTTTAGCAGAAAGATGGAATGTTTGTAAATTGCTTCATGAAGGAAAAATGTCATACAGAGAAATAAACTCTTTTACCGGTGTAAGTTTAGCGACAATTACACGTGTTGCTAGATTTTTAAAAGATGAACCCCATCATGGATATAGAAGTGTACTAAATAAGATTGAAAAAAAATAAAATATTAAAGGGCTCATTATGAAATTAAGACTATATATAATATTGGGATTTTTACTCATCGTCACGATCGGTAGTTATCTAACTTTGCAGAATTTAACAGAAGAAGATAATTCAACTTTAGTCATTGGTACTGCATCAGGTTATGCACCATGGGTAAGCATGAATGCCAGTGGTGAACTAGAAGGATTTGATATTGATGTAATAAATGCAATTGGATTGAAATTAAATAAAAAGATAATTTTAAAAGACTTAGGTTCAATGTCTTCACTACTTATAGCATTAAATCAAAATAAAATATATGCAATAATCTGGGGAATGTCTATTACTCAAGACCGTTTAAACAATATAGCAATGGTACACTATCAAGGCGAAACAGATAAATCATACCCATTAATATTCTGGCAAAAAATACCAGACAATATTAAATCGATAAATGATATGAAAGGCTTAACAGTTAGCGTAGAACCTGCATCAACGCAAGATATAGTGTTAAGTAAATATAAAAACATCATAAAAATAGCCACAGAAAAAGTTGATGATGCATTATTGAATATACAATACGGAAAAACAAATGCCGCTTTTGTTGAACTTCCAATTGCAAAGAAGTTTAAAAACAAATTTCCAGAAATCCAAATTCTAGATATACCTTTAGCTCAAGAAGATCAGGTACAAGGTGTTGGAATTTGCATAAAACTCAACAACACTAAATTAATTAACAAAATTGAAACCGCAGCCCAAGAATTAAAACAGGATGGAACAATTAAAAAACTAGAAACAAAATGGAATATGTCATGATCGAATATTTTTATCTGTTTTCTAAAGGAATTGCTGTTACAATATTAGCCTGGGCAATAACAGGGTTATTAAGTTTATTAATAGGTTCTTTTTTAGGTATTATAAGTTGTAACTATCTTGGATATTCTAAAATTAGATATTTAACAAAGCTTTATACATTTATTGCCAAAGGTATACCAGCATATGTACAAATACTTATAGCTTATTTTATTATTCCACAATTAATTGGTCTTAATATTCCTGCATTTGCTTGCGCATGTGGGGCTTTAGCGTTTTGCTCAAGTGGTTATGTTACAGAAATAATTCGATCTGGTATAAATTCTATACATTTAGGCCAATGGCAAGCATGTGTAACATTAGGATACCCGCTACAAGCAACACTTAGGCGCATAATTCTACCACAAACTTTTAAAAATATTGGTCCAGCTTTGTTTGGTGAATTTGAACAATTACTTAAAAGTACATCTTTATTAGCTACAATTGGCATTACAGAATTAACTCGTACAGGTATGAATATTATTTCCCGTACATTAAATCCCATTCCTGTATATTTAACCATAGCATGCATATATTTATTATGCGCGGCATTGTTAAATTTATTATCTATGTACGCAGAAAAAAGGACATCATATGGTCAAAATTAACAATTTAACTGTGCGTATTAAAAATCAAGTAATATTAGATAAAATTAATTGCACATTACTACCTTATACCATTACATGCTTTATAGGCAAAAGTGGTGCTGGCAAAACCACAATTTTAAAATCATTAGTTAAACTTATATCGCCAATAGAAGGTGAAATTGTAACTAATGATCAAAAAATTGGTTATGTGTTTCAAGACTTTAATCTCTTTGCAAATTTAACAGTATTGGAAAATTGTATAGATCCATTAATAGTTAATGGATCTAATTACAATGATGCACACCAAATTGCTATTAATGAATTAACAAAACTTGATATGCAAGACTATATAAATAAATATCCAAACGAACTTTCCGGCGGGCAACAACAACGTGTTGCTATTGCCCGTTCATTATGCTTAAAACCAAATATATTATTACTTGATGAGCCTACTGCATCTTTAGACCCTATCAATACAGATGCTTTAGTTAATATTTTAAAAATTTTAGCAAAAGATGGATTTACAATTGCAGTTTCTAGCCAAGATATGAATTTTATTAATAAAATTTTTGATCGTGTGTATTATATTGAAAAAGGTAAAATTTTAGATTTTTGTGATGAAATAAACAATTTAAATAATTACCTACTAATTAAAAATTTTATTTAAAATAAATAGGTATTTAATGCCAAATTATAAAGGTCATTTAGTTGGCGGTTTTGCTACATATATAGTTTTATTATTTTTATTGCGTAGCACTAATCCATCATTAATCACTGCAGCTCAATGGCTAGTTATTTGCTTATTGGGTGCATTATTTCCTGATGTTGATACTAAAAGTAAAATTCAAAAGATATTTTATACAGGCTTTGTAATTCTTTTATTTTTTTTAATTAGCTTAAACAAATTAAAACTAGCAGTGTTTTTGAGTGTAATTAGTTTATCCCCATTAGTTGTAAATCACAGAGGCATATTTCATAAAGCTTGGTTTATAATATTAATAACAGTGGCTTTTGTTATTTTTACTGTAGAAATTAAACTATTTCACTCTTGTTCAGAAATTACTATTCCCGCATTGTTTTTCACTGCGGGCGCCCTTTCACATATTATTCTTGATATGGGCATCAAACAACTATTTAAGCTCTGATATCTTTTTAATCAAGGTCATTGGTTAAAGATTGCCCTGATTTAGGACTTAAATTAATTGGAGTTTTATATGGGTGAATTGTTACTTTAAATTTTGGGCTAGGGGATCTTCTTTTTTTCTCTTCTTTCCCATCCAGTTTTTCTTCCAATTTTATTTCTTCTTTTTTATCTTCTTTTACTTTGGTTTCTTGGTATTTAGTTTCTAATTCTTCTTTGCTTTCATCTTTATCTTTTTCCCTAATACTAATATTTTCTACACCATGCATTTCATTTTTAATTCTTTCATTAAGCTTTGTTATATATTTTAAAGTTGTATTTTTTATTTGTTGCAGTGCTGTTTTGCTTTTAATAATACCCTCAAATAACTCTCTTGCCTTATTTATATTAGCAGAATTTAAAGGCAATTCATTAACATAAATTTTTCCAAGCTCTAATGCAGCTTCAATTTTAATTAAATCTAAATCAGCTCTTTGATATGGCTTTAAGCTCAATGGTAAAGGATTTTGCACTATATCACTAAATATCTTTATCGCTGCAGCTATATTTTTTGAAACAGATGATTCCACTTTATTAGTAGTTTCAATTCCATTTTCATAAGCTAAGCCCAGTTTAAAGTTAATTTGAGTTCTCTCATAATCATTCAATTGAGATGCTAATTGAGGATTATCCATAATTTGCTTATACATTTCAAATGCTCTTATTTCATTTGATTTAGTCTTTTCATTACCTTCAAGTATTGTATTTGCGTAGTTAAGCATTACAAATACTTTTTGATCAACTGAAGTTTGTGGATTCTTCATTAAAGATTCATATAATCTCTCTGCTTGCCATAGATTACCCTTTTTATAAAAATAATTTAGAAATTTATCTTTTTCATAAAGGCTTGCTTCTGACATTATTTGATCAAAGATAACCTGCAATTCTTGATATTTTTTTTGTGAATCAAAATCTTCTTTAATTAATATATCTACAATTAAATTAGTAAAATTATATGAACGTATATGAAATGAATTAAAATGTTTAATTTCAGATACTTTTTTAGCCAATGGTAAATTTCCATTTTTTAATACTTCGATGGCTAAGTTTATTAATTTTCTCTCAGCTGGTTCTAAATGAGCAAAATCCATATCTGGTCGAGTTAACATATCTTCAACATGCTCAAGAATATCTAATAGCTCTTTTTGTGACAGATTTTTAAAGAAGTTAGCTAATTGATCATAATTATTATTAACAACATGCCCATTTTCGAATTCATTTATTTCAAAACTAATAACTTGATTTGAACTGGGAGCTTTAATTTTATAATAAACAATATTTTTAATTGGTTTATTTTGATAAGTTGTTGTTTCATTAATATCAAAAGGTAAATTGTCATAAAAAAACATCTCTTTGCTCATTTCAAATGCATCCATAAATTCTGAACCACTACCTGCTGTTACGATTTGAGATATTATCAACGGTAGATTCTCTTTAATTCGCTCATTTAACAATTCTTCAAAGCTTTTTTTAGAGAAAGGTTCTATATTTTTTAGATTTAATTGAGCAGTATCACTTAATTTTATAATATATGGTGCAGCTGTTAATTTTGCATTTTGCGTGGCTTTTTTAGCTTCTGTTTCAACTTCTTGCTTACTTTTCAGATTGTTTATTGCTTTAATATAGGCATCGAGTAATGCTTTTTCTTGCTCTACTGAGATAGTTGCCTTTTGAGCAGCTATATACATTTCAGCTTGATTATATACTTCTAATTGAGTTTTGAGCCTATCATATTGTGCTAATAATTCTTTAGCTTTTTCTTGCATGACCGGGCTTGTATTTAATATATTAGTATGAAATTCAGATTCAACATTCGCAGCTTCTATCATTAATTCTTTTCTCTTTTCTTTTAATTCTTCTGATTTTTTTTGAATTTCTTCATTTGCCTGTTTTTCTGTTAAATCTAAAGTAATTTTTGATTTTTTTACTTCATCTTTAACTTTTAAAACTTCATTTACTTTTTCTTGAACTTCATCTTTTAATTTTTTTGATTTTTCTTTAATCTGCTTAAATTGATTTAATACTTTTACATTCCCCTTAATTCTAGCATCATTAAATTGATCTCTTAACAGCTTTTCTTTTTGTTTTATATCTTTTGCTTCACTTTTTTTATTTTCCAATTCATCTGTTATTTTTTTCAATTCTGTTTCTTTTGTTAATTCTTTAGATTTTGCTTGAATAGCTTCAAGTTTCGCTCTTGTTACACCTTCTAATAATTTAATATCATCTTTTTGCACAGCTTTTAAATCAGCTTTTAATGTATTTTTACTTAAAATAAATAAACTTAAGACAATAATTATTACCTTTTTCATACTTTCTCCTTGATTGATAACCTGCTTTACTATATAGCTTAACAAAGTGAAAAGAGGAAAGTCAATTAAATTCATTTCTATGTGAATTAAATCATCGATCGTGCAAACTTACTGATAAGTAATAATTTTATTAAATTTTATTTCATTTTGTGGGGTTTAAAGTATTAAATTTGATGCTCGAAAAAAACCCAAATGGACACCATCATAAATTTTAAGCAAAAAAAAAGGACATACAGATTATGTAAGTCCTTTTAAGTTTAATCTTGGATATTTCTTTAATCTCTTACAACTATAGACATATCAAAACAAACATTTTGACCCTGTGTATTGGTATAATATTTATTTATTAATACATGTTTAATGTAATATGGATTATTAACTAAAAAAAACTGATTGCTACTAGGATCAAAATTCAAAATTTTTGGTTCAAGACATAGTATATTAAAATCAGGTATTATATTGCCTTTACCATCACAATAAAAATCTTTACTATTTTGTCCTATATTATTCATTGGAAATTGAGGAAATTGCTTAGGTGGTACATAATTATATTTTATAATTACTTTAAGTCCTTTTTTTATTACACCATTCTCTGATGCCGAAATAAATATAGAATTTAACAAAATTAAACTAAAACTTAATACAGTTAAAATTTTCATAATTCCCCCTAGAATCCCTTAAATTGTAAACATATCTTAAACAGTACTACTATTTGATTTTATTAAAAATTGAAAAATTGTCAAATAGAAATAAATGACAGTGGAGCGTATTTAAACTGATTTTACCCAATCTGATGGTTCAATGTACCCTGCAAACACTGGTATTGAACAATTTTCACGTTCTATCCATATATAAAATGGCTTATCAATTATTAATTGTTTTTCAAGTCTATAACATGATCTACACATACCAAGCATTACGGCACTTTCTACTCTTGCGCCAGTTTCATCCATTTTCAATTTGGTCTGTTGCAATGCCTGGCTAATAGTTATTTTATTTCCATTGCTATACATAGCTATAAGCCAACTAATATCAACTTCATGGTTTAGGTCAATACATGGAAAAATAACGTCAGTGTAGCTTTTTAATCTATAATTTTTATTAGCAATTTGATCTCTTAAAGAACTGATTTTATCTAGTAGTTCAAAATCTTTTAGTTCTTTGTCAGCAATCGTCATATAAACTTTATCTTTGCTTTGCGTTTTGATTTCTACAATTGGTTGATCATGAATACCTTTTGCAAATTTATAAACGTTAAAATTTGAATCTTCTAGCTTAACAGCTTTGTAAGATTTATCTTGATAAGTTAACCTAGTTGAAATACCTTTTTGTAGCCACTTAACCATTACATCAAAAATTGCTAATGATCCAAACTCATAAGGCTTGAATGGTTGTAACTGAATATCAAAGCCATTGTCGCGTGCTAATTTATTGAGTTCATTATGATCTTGCGATGCCCAAGCTCTAATTTCTTTTTCTGTGAAATTAGTTAGCTCATCTTTTTTTGAAAAATATTTATTTAAAAAAAATTCTTGTTGTTTATTAACGGCATTCCATTGCATTTTACGATTCATGAATTTACCTTCAGGGGCCAATAATGCTGCAATAATTGGAAGAATAGTCATTGAAAAACTCATATTGTTCCTTTATAAAAGTGAACCTTTTTGGATCGTAGCAATCAATATTGATATATCAATTATCTCATACTCAACATGATTTTTTTTAATTTCCTCTACTTGTTTTCTTGATAACATTTTTTTAAATAATGCCCTATGAATATCTCCAGAGCTAACTTTTTGACCTTTGTACTCTTTAATAATGTTTTCATCATACAAATAATATAAGGTACTAATATAAGTATAATCAGTATTACTATCATTATTAAAACTATATCGAATAATTATAATTTTATTTTTTTTTGATTTATCTATTTCTTTTTTATCGGTTTCCGATTTATCTAATTTGTTATTTATTTCATGTAATAAAACTTCATAACCAATTGTCTCACAACCAATATAATTTTTTTTGTCTTCATAAGGTAAATATTTACCACGTAAAATATGCTTTATTTTACTAAGATTTTTGACAGATGAAGAATTATATTCTTGTATAGCTTTATTTAAAGCGCTTTCATCATACAAATAATAATTATAATCAATAAATCTATGGTCAGGACTAAGATCATTAACAAAACTTTTTTTAATGATCTTCAATTTTTCGTTTGTAGGCGCAACAGGATTAATACGTACACTTGGGTCAGCACAATACAGATTTGTAAATAATACAAATAATAAAACATTTATAAATTTCATAAAATACCCTAATTTTAATATTTTTTGGTCTATTTAATTACCGTCAATTGTATAATAATTAAATTTTCCTGCGTCGACTACTTCACAATACTCTGGGTTTGGTATTGAATTGCAGTTAATATCAATAACATTTTCCCTTGTATATCTATATAACTCTTTAATTTCAGTTTTATGTAATTTAAAAACAGTAGATGCAAGGTTACTGGCTGGGTAATAGCAATAATTACAACAATATCTTCTGCAAATTTTTATGTGCTGCTTGATCCAATTAAAAGTTTTTGTATCAGACAAGTAATAATGAACAGCAATAGTGTCACGAGCTACCCAAGAGCAGTTTTCAATGCTAATTTTTAATATTATTTTTCTATTTTGTTCTACTACTTCTTTTTTAGTTCCACGTGGACTAATACGTTCACTTGGATCAGCACAATACAGATTTGCAAACAATACAAATAACAAAACAATAATAAATTTCATAAAACCCCTATTAAAATATTTAATTTTCTACAAAAAAAAGGATGTCATTTCTGACATCCTTCAATTTTTAATAACTAAATCCTACACCCATTCAAGGCGAGAGATCTTAGCAGTATCGCTTATGCGTTGTGCCATAGGAATTGTACGAGTATAGCCACCTGGACGGTCAGTATACTTTGGTGCAATTTCTTTGAACAATTTAATTACTGTTTCTTCTTTGTAAGGCAAAAGACTCTTAACATGTCTGCGAGCATTGAAATTGTTTCCATCACGCGCAATTGTTACTAGTTTTTCTGCAATACGTTGTACTTCTTTTATATGAGCACGTGTAGTAACTAAATGCCCCTTGTCAATAAGCTGAATTACTTGATTACGTAATAAAGCTAATCTGTGAGGACCTTTTAAATTTAATTTTTTTCTACCATTTTGATGTCTCATTGTTCAATCCAATATTCTAATATTATTCAGGTTCTTGATTTTTATTTTTCATAACTTTTTTGATATCAGCTTCTTTGATATTCATACCAAAAGTTAATCCAAAAGCTTTCATGCTTTCTTTAACTTCACGTAATGATTTTCTACCAAAATTTTTAATTTTTAGAGACTCATCTTCACTTAAATTAACTAAGTCAAGAATGCGTTTTTTCCCTGCCCCTATTAAGCAATTATGAGCTCTAGCAGATAATTCAAGTTCTTCAATTGGCTTAAGCAATAAATCAACAGGAACTCCTGAAAATCCTAGCTCTGCGCCTTCGTCAGTCACTTCTTCTTTTTTAACTTCAATTACTGTAGAAATTTCATTAAATGGAATTTCAGCAGAAACTAAGAAATGTTCTAATTGAGTTCTTAAAACTGAAACGCAATAGTTTAAAACATCAGCAGGAGTTTCTGAACCGTCAGTATGAATATTTAAGATTAATTTATCGTAATCGATGTCTTTACCAACACGAGTTTTTTCTACTTCAAAATTAACTTGAACAACAGGAGAAAACATAGCATCTAAATAAATACGATTATCTTCTTGCAACGCTTTTCCAATAGGCCATTGAGCAGCCATATATCCTCTGCTTGATTCAACAAAGAATTCTATGTCTAGTTCGCCACCTTCAGAAATATGTGCAATTATATGATCAGGATTCATTAATTCTAAATGATCATCTGCTTGAATATCTGAAGTCTTTGCAGTACCTTCAGAAGTTATTCTTAAATGCATTTTGCCTGGTTTACCATCTTTATTACGAATGATAATTTCTTTAATATTAAGCAAAATTTGCATTACATCTTCTACAACATTAGGTAAATTAGAAAATTCATTATTAACACCCTTAATAATTACAGATGTTACTGCTGAACCTTCAACTGCACCAAGTAAAATTCTTCTTAATGCATTACCTAAAGTTATTCCAAAACCAGCTTCTAGTGGTTGAGCCACAAGCTCACCAAAAGTGTTAGTTAAAGTTTTATGATTCCATTTTATCTGAGGAATGGTCAGTGGTTTATACTCTAGTTTATTACTCATCAAATCTCCTGCCAGTTTAGCCTAATTATATTATATACAAAGTAAAAGGCTTCAACACTACTTAGAGTACAATTCTACAATCAAATGTTCCTCAATTGGAGTTTGAATATCAGAACGTACAGGAAGACGCAATATTTTACCTTTGCGATCCTTTTTGTTTAATTCAATCCACTCTGGAACTTTAATTCCCATATTTAATCTTTTATCAATAACTTGAGCTACAAAATTTGTTTTAGTTTCAATTTTTGAATCTAAAGAAATTTCATCGTTAGTGTCGATAAGATAAGATGGTGAATAAACTTTTATTCCATTTACTTTAACATGACCGTGAACAATAATTTGTCTTGCTTGAGTTCTTGTAACAGCTAACTTTAAACGATAAATAACGTTATCAAGTCTTCTTTCAAGTAAGCTAAGCAAGTTTTCACCAGCGCCGCCAACTTCTCTTGTTGCAATATCAAAAAAACGTCTAAATTGTTTTTCTCTCATGCCATACATTTCTTTAACTTTTTGTTTTTCAAAAAGTTGTGTACCATAATTGGTCATTTTTTTAGGACGTGGTTGTTTTTGACCTTGTCCTTGTTCCGGTGTTGCTTCTTTTTTCATTTTCATAGCCACAATTTAACCCTTGTATTAAATTAAACTCTACGTTTTTTTGGTGCTCTGCAACCATTGTGAGGTAACGGAGTAACGTCACGTAGTAATGTTACATTAATCCCTGAACCTTGGAATGCTCTAACAATAGATTCTCTTCCACTGCCAGGACCTTGAAGATTTACTTCTAAATTTCTAACACCCATGTTTAGCATTTCTTTAGCAAGTGTATTTCCTACTTGAGATGCTGCAAAAGGGGTGCCTTTTCTTGTGCCTTTAAAACCAAGTCTACCAGCACTACCTTGTAATAACACATCACCTTTATCATCGGTAATTGAAACCATTGTGTTGTTAAAAGTAGATTTAATATGCGCTACCGCAGTTTCTACTTGGCGTTTAACTTTTTTTGTTTTCTTTTTGTATGCCATTGATTGCCATTCTTTCTAACTTAAAAAACTAAATTACAGATTACTTTTTAGTTACTTTTTTCTTTAATGCTACTGCACCACCAGCTCTACGTGGGCCTTTTCTTGTTCTAGCATTAGTCTTGGTTCTTTGTCCTCTTGCAGGTAAGCCTTTTTTATGACGACTTCCTCTGTAGCAACCAATTTCTTGTAATCTTTTAATATTAAGCATTATTTCTTTACGCAAATCACCTTCAGTTACATAATAATTAGTGATTTCGGACTGTAAAGAACCGACTTCATCATTACTTAACTCTCTAGTTCTTTTATCGTAACTTATTTTTAATTTATTAAGAATATCCTGAGCACTTTTTAAGCCTATGCCATAGACATAAGTTAATGCATATTCAATTCTTTTATTTTCAGGTAAAACTACACCAGCTATTCTAGCCATAAAATTCCCTAAATCTTAAACGTTAACCTTGACGTTGTTTATGTCTCAAATTCTTACTACAAATTATACGTAATACACCCTTACGCTTAAGGATCTTACATCCATCGCATATGGGTTTGATTGAAGTCCTAACTTTCATGAAATATCCTCTTAAATTTTGATACGTCTAATTATTCTTCCCCGAGTCAAATCATAAGGAGATAGTTCCATTAAAACCCTATCGCCTGGCAAAATTCTAATAAAATTCATTCGCATTTTACCCGAAACATGTCCAAGAATAATGTGCCCGCCTTCTATTTCAATACGAAACATGGCATTTGGCAAAGTTTCTTTTACAATTCCTTCAATTTGAATAACCTCTTCTTTTTTCATTTATACCTGTTCCTTTTGATTATAACGCGTAAGAACTATTGGTCCTTCATTAGTAATAGCAATAGTATCTTCCACGTGAGCAGCAAAACTTTTATCTTTTGTTTTCACCGTCCAACCATCTTGAGTAATATAAACATCATCATTACCCAAAGTGATCATAGGCTCAATAGCAAAAGCCATACCAACTTGTAAGATTGGTCCTTTACCAGCTTCACCATAATTTAATATCTCAGGATCTTCATGCATTGATTTACCAATACCATGACCTGCAAAATCTTTTAAAATACCAAATCCATGCTTGTCAATTTCTGCTTGTATTGCTGCTGAAATATCAGTTAATCGATTTCCAGCATAAGCTTTACTAATACCAGCATTTAATGCATTTTGAGCAACTTCAACAAGCTTTTTTATCTCTTGTGAAGTTTCGCCTACAAAAAAACATCTTGCCATATCAGCACAATAACCTTTTAATGAGGCACAAACATCAATTTTTACCAAATCACCTTTTTTGATAATTTTTGAATCTGCAGGAACTCCATGAACAACTTCATCATTTAATGAAATACAACTTACATGTTTGTATCCCATGTATCCCTTCATTTTGGATACCAAGCCGTTCTTTAATAATTCTTTTTCAATCCATGAATCAATAGCTGATGTGCTAGTACCTACTAAAATAACACTAGGTAATTGCTCAAAAATCCCCGAAAGAATTTTTCCAGCATTATGCATTTTTTCAATAGAAGCTTTATTTTTAATAATGATCATGGAGATACAATTTTCCTAAAATCTTCAAAAACTTCATTTATCGGTTTATCAACATCTAATTTTATTAAATTAATGTTTAATGAGTTATAAAAACTTATAAGATCTTTTTCATTCTTATTATAAATTTCTAGTCTTTCTCTTACTACTTCTTCACTATCATCATTTCTTTTGATTAATAAACTTGAACAATTGTCACAAAGTTTAATATCTTTAGGAATAAGTGAGGAATTTTCTAAGCTTGAATAAACTGCCTGACATTTTTTATTAGAACATACAAGTCTATTTACTAGCCTTGAAATTAATATTTGTTCTGAAACATCGAGTTTTATGATTTTTAAATCATAATGTGACAATTTATTTCTAAGTAAATCATGCAAAAATTCAGCCTGACCTAATGTTCTAGGATAACCATCTAAAATTAATTGATGACCATCTTGACCATTAATAAGCCAATCTTCAACCATTTCTGATATAAGACTATCAGAAATAAGTTTACCAGATTTTGTATCAAAATCTATCTTTTTACCGATTTCAGTTTGATCTTCAATATGTTTTCTGCATAGATTACCTGTAGATAATTGGGTCCAACCAAATTCGTTTACACATAATTTGGATAAGGACCCTTTACCTGCGCCAGGTGCTCCGAAAAAAATAAAGATACTATTCTTCAACGCGCGATCCTGCCCTTAATTTTTCCTGAAGATAAAAAACCTTCATATTTATGTTCAATTAAATAAGATTCAATTTGAGCTGATGTTTCTAATGCAACACCTACAACGATTAATAATGATGTTCCACCTATATAAAATGGCATTCTTAATATTGCATACATTACGTTAGGGAAAATAGCTAAAGACGCTAAATAAATAGCACCAACTAAACCAATTCTGGTTAAGATATAATCAAAAAATTGAGCAGTTTTTTTACCTGGTCTAACACCTGGTATAAAACCACCGCTTTTTTTCATATTTTCAGCTAATTCATCCGGATTGAATATTAATGCTGTATACACAAAAGTGAATACAATAATCATAACAAACTGAATGACGTTAAATGCAAGCCCACCAGTACTAAATAGTTCTGATATATACTTAAATACAGCAAATCTAGTAGATAACATACCAATTATAGCTAAAGGTACCTGCATAACTGCAGATGCAAAAATTACTGGCATAACACCAGCAGTGTTAATTTTAAATGGTATAAATGTACTTTGACCACCGTAAATTTTATTATTAATTACTCTACGTGCATATTGAACTGGAATTTTGCGTTCACCTTTTTCAAGGAACACAATACAGCCAATAATTACTATGATCATTACTAAAATTAATAAAGCCACAACTGTAGAAATAGTACCTAACTCAACATACTTTATGGTTTTTGCAACATAACTCGGGAATTTTGCAACGATACCTGCAAAAATAATCATTGATGAACCATTTCCTAAACCAAATAATGAGATCTGTTCACCCAACCACATCACAAACATTGCGCCTGCGGTTAATGAAATAACAAACATTATACGGAAAGCCCAACCCGGGTTAAGGGCTAAGCCGGAACTTTCTAAGAACAATGAATAAGAAAAGCTATAAAATATACTCAATACCAATGTTAAGTAACGTGTGTATTGATTAAATACTTTACGGCCATATTCCCCTTCCTTTAGAAGTTGTTCTAAAGATGGTATCGACATACCTAAAAGCTGCATCATAATAGATGAAGTAATATAGGGCGATATTCCTAAAGAGAATAATGTACAATTGGCTAATGCCGAACCAGAAAATGTATCCAGATAATTAAATAATACTCCTAAATTAGTAGCTTGCTTCATATACTCCGCAAGTAACGGGATGTTTACTCCAGCTACAGGCACATAGGTACCAAGACGGTCAATTATTAAGATACCTAATGTAAAGAATAATTTCTTTCTTAATTCAGAAATTTGAAAAATATTCTTAAAACTTTTTAATAAAATCAAAGTTTAGATCTCCTTTGTTAATCTCACAGACCCACCCACACTCTTTATTGCTTCAGATGCTGATTTAGTAAACGCATCTGCAACAATATCAAACTTTTTAGATGGTGTAAAACCACCTAAAATTTTCAAGAGCGCATTTCTCTTACCTTTTATAATTCCATGTTCAATTAGCATATCTTTATTGATAGAAGAACCATTATCAAATTTACTTTCTAAAATTTCAAGACCTACTATTTCATATTCAGTCTTAAAAGCAGCATTAGTAAATCCAACTTTAGGCATACGTCTAGTCAAAGGCATTTGACCGCCTTCAAATCTAGCTGGAATAGTACCACTAGTTCTTGCAGTTTGTCCTTTGTGACCTTTACCAGAAGTTCCCCCTCTGCTGCCACCCCGGCCCACTCTTTTTCTTGACTTAACTAATTTAGTTAATTTATTCAGGCGTAACATGTGACCCTCTAGCAATTTCATTAATTGTTTTATTTCTTAATCTAGCTAAGTGAGATGCTGAACGCAACTTCGCTAAAGCATTTAAAGTAGCTTTTGCTACGTTTTGAGGGTTAGATGAACCAAGAGATTTAGCAAGAACGTCTTTAACGCCTAATGCTTCCATGATCGCTCTAACAGCCCCACCAGCAATTACACCAGTACCTTTAAAAGCAGATCTTAAAACAACTCTAGCTGAACCATGAGTACCTATTACTGGATAAGGAATAGTTACACCTTTTAATGGAACTAGAATCATTTTTTTTCTTGCTCTAACAGTAGCTTTAGCAATAGCAGAAGAAACTTCTCTACTTCTTCCTAAAGCAACGCCAACTCTACCTTCTTTATCACCTGATACTACAAAAGCTGAAAAGGCAAATCTTTTTCCACCTTTTGTCACTTTTGTAACTCTTCTTACACTTATAACTGAATCAGTTATTTGACTATTATTTTCCATATTTGAACTTCCTAAATTTTAAGTCCGCCTTCTCTCAGACCTTCAGCAAAAGCTGCAATTCTACCATGATAAAGGACATTTCCTCTATCAAACTTAGCTGCTGTAATACCTTTTTCTAAGGCTTTTTTAGCAAGTTGTATTCCAACCGCTTTTGCCTTAGCTTTTTTATCACCAGTTAATTTATTTAATTCTATTGTTGAACAACTCGCTAAAGTTGCACCAGCATTATCATCAATAATTTGGCCATAAATATTACTTAAGCTTCTGAATATGGAAACACGGAATAAGTCTGAAGAAGATTTAATCTTACTTCTTATTCTTAATGTTCTACGCTTTTGGCGTTTCAAAATTTTTCTAGTTACTGACACGTTTATTCCTTTAGCTTTAACTAGCTGATACTATGCAGCCTTAGTTTTTCCAGCTTTACGTCTAATTACTTCTGTTGTTAATTTGATTCCTGTGCCTTTGTATGGCTCAGGCGGTCTAAATGAACGTATTGTAGCACAAATTTGACCTAGTGCTTCTTTATCACTGGACTTAAATGTTAACATTTGTCCAGGCTTATCTAATTCTAAAGTAACACCTTTAGGTAGATCTTGTTCAATTTTATGACTATAGCCTAAGCTTAATTTAACCCTAGATGGATTAAGTAATTCAGCTTTGAAACCTAAGCCAATAATTTGCAATTTTTTTTCAAAAAGTTCACTTGCACCTTTTAATTGGTTAGCAAGTAAAGCTCTATGTAACCCCCAAAAATTATTATGCGCTTTATCAAGCAAAGATAAAGTTAAAACCTTATCTTCTAAGATAGGTTTGATATATTCAGGCAATACGTAAACGCCTGAAGCAAACTTACCTTTGTAATGTATCTCTTGACCTTTAATATCCACTTGGGTACCAGCGATATCAATAGGTTTTCTACCAATTTTTGACATTATAAATCCTTACCAAACTGTACATAAAATTTCGCCACCAAGTGACAAAGACTTAGCTCTTTTGTCAGTCATTACGCCACCACTTGTAGTTACCACAGAAACACCTAATCCACCAATTACTGGTTTGAATTCGTTCATTCCTGCATAAGCACGTTTACCTGGTCTGCTGACTCTGGTAATTTCATGAATAACAGATTCATTTTCTACATATTTCAAGAAAATTTTAATATTCTTTTTTGTGGAATCTATATTTTCAACAATAACATCTCTAATAAAACCTTCGCTTTTTAAAATTTTAGCGACTTCGTATTTGAGATTAGAATGAGGTATAGTTACAGTACTTTTTGATACCATAATACCATTTCTAATTATTGTTAAAAAATTTCCCATTGTATCTATTGACATATAAAGCCTTTCTTTACCAACTTGTTTTCTTTACACCTGGAAGTAAACCTTGCAACGCATATTTTCTAAAACATAGTCGGCAAAGCATAAATATTCTCATGTAAGCGCGAGGTCTTCCACACAACTTACATCTGTTCCTTTGTCTTGTCGCAAACTTAGGAACTTTATTAGACTTTTCTATTAAAGCCTTTCTAGCCATAATTAACTTCCTTAATTGTTACTTTTTAAAAGGCATATTGAATTTTTTTAATAACTCAAATGCATGCTTATCATTGTTAGTTGATGTTTCGATAGTTACATTTAAGCCATGCATTTTATCAAATGTGCTTAAATCTAATTCAGGAAAAATCATCCACTCTTTAATACCAATATTAAGATTTCCTCTTCCATCAAAACCAGGTTTGATTCCTTGGAAATCTCTAATAGAAGGCATAGCTAGGTTAATAAATCTATCTAAGAATTCATACATATTTACGTTTCTTAGAGTAACTTTTACACCTATAGGCATATCTTCTCTAATTTTAAAGCCCGCAATAGATTTTCTTGCAAATGTCTTAACTGTTTTTTGCCCTGCAATTTTTTCAATCGCAGTTTGAACAACTTGTAAAACTTTGCTATCATCAACCGCTTCTTTTACACCTACGTTTAAAACGATTTTATTTATCTTAGGAACTTCCATTATATTACTTAGATTAAGTTCTTTTAATAACTTAGATCTAATTTCTTCTACGTATAGCTTTTGCAAACGAGGCTTTTCCATCGTTGTTCCTTAGTACTTAAAAATTTTCTTTGCAACGAACACAAGTTCGTGTTTTATTATTTTCGCTTATAGTAAATGATACTCTAGCAGGTTTTTTGCAAGAGGTACAAACAGGCATCACTTTAGAAATATCGATATAATCTTCTTTCTTGATGATTTCTGAAGGCTCTCCTTGCTTACGAGCTTTCGCATGCTTTATAACTATCGCAATACCAGATACTTTAATTTGATTTTTTTTAGGTAAAACTTCGATCACTGATCCAGTTTTCCCTTTATCTTTTCCATTTAAAATAAAGACGGTATCATTTTTTTTAATATTTATCATATATCCCCTATAAAACTTCCGGCGCTAAAGAAATAATCTTTGTATAGCCTTTAGCTCTAAGTTCTCTAGCAATTGGACCGAAAATACGCGTAGCGATTGGCTCATTATCTTTTAAAATAACAGCAGCGTTTTGTCCAAATCTAATGTAACTTCCATCATCACGGCGAAATTCTTTAGTAGTTCTTACTATAATAGCATCTACTACGTCACCCTTTTTGACCATTCCACCAGGAATAGCTGACTTTACAGCACACTTAATTAAATCACCAAGATATGCATATCTTTTTCTGGTACTACCAGCGATATGAATACACTGTAATGATTTAGCGCCCGAGTTGTCCGCTACTTCTAAATAAGATTCCTTTTGAATCATGATTCTTTACCTTGCAATCTATTTATTATCAAGCACTCTTTACAATCTTGCTTAGGTACATATATTTTGTTTTTGAAGATGGTTTACCTTCAAAAATTTCAACCATATCACCAATTTTAGCAACTTCAGCTTCATCATGAACTTTATATTTTTTTAAAGTTCTAACAGCTTTTTTAAATTTTGGGTGTAAATAGGTTCTATAGACTTTTACGACTATAGTTTTGTCCATTTTGTCGGAAATTACTTCGCCGATCAAAGTTTGTTTATTATTAGTTTCCATTTTCACCCTAACTGTTCTTATTATTTTTTTGATGTAAATAAGTTAAAGATCTAGCTAAGTTTTTTCTCAATTTTTTAAATTGGGAATAATCTTTAATATGAGTTGTACCAGCACTTAATCTTAATGCAAATAACTCTCTTCTAAAGAACTCAACCTTTTCGGTAAGTTGCTCTACATTCAATTGATTCAATTCTGTCATTTCTTTGTTCATTGTAAATCAGCCTTTCTAACAAATCTCGTCTTTAGAGGTAATTTGTATGTTGCAGCTTTTAATGCTTTTTTTGCATCTTCTTCTGACAACCCAGCTATTTCACAAATAACTCTTTCTCTTTTAACAACAGCAACCCAGCTCTCTGGATTTCCTTTACCTTTACCCATACGAGTTTCAGCAGGCTTTTTTGTAACTGGTTTATCCGGAAATAAACGGATAAACAGTGTACCTTCTTTTTTTAATTGACGAGAAATTGTAACTCGTATTGCTTCTATTTGTTGAGCAGTAACCCAACATGGCTCAACAGCCATTAATCCAAATTCACCGAAGTGTAAAGTACGGGCGCCCTTAGACAACCCTCTCATATTTCCTCGTTGAACTTTTCTATATTTAACTTTTTTTGGCATCAACATGATATGCTATCTTTCTTACAATAGTTTCTTCTTAGGTTGATATTCACCCCTACAAATCCAAACCTTAACACCTATTATGCCGTACTTAGTTTTTGCTTCAGCTAATGCATAATCAATATCAGATCTTAATGTGTGTAAAGGAACAGAACCAACTCTAGTCCATTCACTTCTTGCTATTTCTGCTCCACCAAGACGACCAGAGCAGCAAATTTTCATACCTTTTGCGCCACTTTTCATTCCTGTAGATGCAGCTTTTTTCATTGTCTTTTTAAAATTAGCTCGTTTTACTAACTGTTCAGCAATATTTTCGGCTACTAGCTTTGCATCTAATTCAGCACGTTTAACTTCTTGAACAGAAACTTCAACATTAGCTACGTTTAACATTTTAGATAAATCTCTACGTAATGTATCGATTTCTTGGCCTTTTCTGCCAATAACCATTCCTGGTTTACCTGAAAAAATTATAACTTTTACGTTTTCAGCTGCTTTTTCAATTTTTATATTTGCAATTTCTGCTTTTTCTAATGTAGCAAATAAATAATCTCTTATTTTAAAATCTTCTAAAAGAGATTTACCATAAGAATTACGGGCATACCAGCTAGCATCCCAATCTCTATAAACACCAAGTCTAAATCCTATTGGATGAACCTTTTGACCCACCGTTATCCTCTCTAATTAAACCTGTCTTGATTCTAAAATTACACTGATATGACTTAATCTTTTTCTTTGTGGATTAGCTCTACCCATAGCACCAGGCTTGAAGTATCTAAAAATAGGGCCACCATCTACTTTAATCTCTTTAATAAAAAGATCATTTAATTCTACGTTTGCATTGTTTTTAGCATTTGCAACTGCAGATTCAATAACTTTTTTAATTGGCTCAGCTCTACATACACGATATGTAGCTAGCCAATTTAAGGCATAATCTACCTTCTTTCCACGAATAACATCGACAACAAGTCTCAATTTATGCGGGGAGAATTTTAAAAATTTTGCTTTAGCTATAAAGTCCATCTTAAATTAAACCTCTAAAATTATTCTGCACCAGATTTACGTTGACCACTGTGCATTCTAAATGTTCTAGTTGGCGAAAATTCACCTAATTTGTGACCAACCATATTTTCAGTAACATATACTGAAACAAATTTTCTACCATCATGAACTGCAATAGTAAGACCAACAAACTCTGGAATAACCATACTTCGTCTGGACCAAGTTTTAATAACTTCACGTTTTCCACTTGTTTTTACCTTTTGAATCTTCTCCATAAGACAAGGTTCAACGTAAAATCCTTTTTTTGCCGATCTAGTCATAATTATTATACCCTATTTTAATATTTTGCTAAGCATTTATTTTATTTAAACTGCTCTTGATGCAGATCTTCTACGAACTATAAGAGGATTTTTTCTTCTTCTAGTACGAGTACCTTTTGCACCAACACCCCAAGGACTTCTAGGATGGTTGCCACCTTTACCACGACCTTCACCACCACCATGAGGGTGATCTACAGGGTTCATAGCCATACCACGAACAGTAGGTCTTATACCTCTTTGTCTTGATCTACCAGCTTTACCCCAAACTATGTTTTTGTAGTCAGCATTGCCTAATACTCCAACAGTACCCCAACAATCTAATGACATAAGTCTTATTTCGCCAGAAGGTAATTTCATTGTTGCATATTCATCATTTTTACCAACTAAT
This sequence comes from Candidatus Babeliales bacterium, assembly GCA_031292305.1. Lineage (GTDB taxonomy): Bacteria > Babelota > Babeliae > Babelales > JABDEC01 > JARLHJ01. Next base: position 63,859 of record JARLHJ010000047.1, on the reverse strand, counting down.
TGGATTGATGCCCCTGCACTTCTTGCAATTTTTCCACCTTGACCTGGAACTAACTCAACATTATGAACAAAGAAACCAACTGGAATGCCTCTTATAGGTAAGCAATTGCCTACTTTAGGTTCAGCATCTTGACCTGCGTAAACTTGTGAACCTACAGTTACACCTTCAGGTAATAAAATATAACGCTTTGCTCCATTATCATAAAGAACAAGAGCAATTCTTACATTTCTACTTGGATCGTATTCAACTGTAATAACTTTACCGTTTACGTCTCTTTCAGAGCGTCTAAAATCTATAATTCTATATTTTCTTGAAGCACCACCACCTCTATGGCGAATAGTAATTCTTCCATAGGCGTTTCTTCCACCACTTTTTCTAAGAGGAGCAGTAAGACTTTTTTCTGGAGCAGTCTTAGTGATGTCATCATTAGATAAATATGTTTGAAACCTTAATGTGGCGCTTCTTGGTTTTCTACTTACAATAGCCATTAACTTGCCTCTTTGATATATTTATGCAGATTGTTCAACTGGTGTTTGAGCTGGCGCACCTTGGTGACCAAACAAATCAATTGTATAACCTTCTTTTAATGTAACAACAGCTTTTTTTTGCAATTTGCCTTGTACTTCAAACTTACCTACACGACGTAATTTACCTTTACGGACCATTACGCGGACATTATCAACTTTTACATTAAATAATTTTTCTATAGCTTCTTTTATCAAAGGCTTATTAGAATGAGGGTGAACTTGAAGAACTAACTTTTGCAAATTAGTGTTTAATTTCTGTGCTTTATCAGAAATTACTGGCCCTTGTATAATATCGTAAATAGTTAAGTCCATTGTTGCACCGTATCTTTAAATAAGTTTAAATCTTTCTTGAATAATATTAAAGCATCGTTTGAACTTAGATCAAAAGCATTAATTTGATCAAACAATAATATTTTTACATTTGGAAGATTAGCAAAAGTTGCTTGTACTAAAAAATCATTTTTATCAATTAATAAAAGGATTTTTGATTTATCGAAATTATTTGTTTTTAATAAATTAAAAGCATCAGCTGTTCTTGGTTTTTCGCCAATTTGCCAATCTAATACAAAAGCTTTTTTATTGTCTAAAAAACTCCAAAGAATATTATTTAATACTCTCTTTTTAAGTTCTTTATTTACTTTAAGCGTGCGTACTCTTGGTTGAGGACCGAAGATAATACCACCTTTTCTCCACAATGGAGATCTCAATGAACCTGCACGAGCTCTACCAGTACCTTTTTGTTTCCAAGGTTTTCTGTTAGAGAATGCAACTTCAGCTCTAGTTTTACAACCAACTGTGCCTTGTCTCCAATTTTGATGTAATGCACGTATCCAAACTGCAAAACCTACTGCGTCAACATCATGTTTAACACTAAGTTGTAAGTCTTTCGGTGCAATTACTTCTAAACTGTGAGGCATATCATTTTTATTTTTATTGTTCATTTTAACTACCTGTTAGTATCTACCGCTTTGACAAAAACAAATGAGCCTGATTTTCCAGGTAGGGAACCTTTAACAAACATAACTTTAGAATCTGTATCAATTTTTACAATTTCTAAATTTTTCATTGTTACGCGTTCAACACCCATATGTCCAGGTAATTTCTTACCCTTAATAACTCGGCCACGACTTCTCATAAAACTCATACCACCCGGTTTTCTACCAGTTTGGTCACCATGACTCGCAGCACCGCCGCGGAAGTTATGTCTTTTTACAACCCCTTGAAAACCAGCACCTTTACTCACACCCATTATATCAACCGCAGTTCCTTCAGGAAATGAAGTTGAAAAATCGGCAGAAGCACCAACTTCTAAGTTGTTTGTTTCAGTTGTTTTTATTTCGTTAATTTTAACAAAATATTTTTTTGGACTCTTTAACCACTCATTATCAAATGCTACACCAGCATATCTATCTCTTACACATGCAACCTGAATAGCATCATAGCCATCATTTGCTTGTGTTTTAATTTGTGTGATAAACCAATTTGATGTATCCATTATTGTAACAGGAACGACTTTGTCATTTTTAAAAATTTGAGTCATTCCTATTTTTTTTGCCCATAAACCGCGTGTCATTGCTTTTCCCTATTATTTAACTTCGACATCTACACCTGATGAAATATTTAACTTCATCAAAGCATCCATTGTTTGATCAGAAGGTGAAATAATATCTAGCAACCTTTTATGAGTCGTTAGTTCAAATTGTTCTCTAGATTTTTTATCAATATGAGGAGATCTTAAAACTGTAAAGACTCTTTTCATATTAGGTAAAGGGATAGGGCCTACTAAATTAGACCCTGTTCTTTTTACCGTTAGAACAATTTGTTTCACCGCTTTGTCTAGCAATTGATGATCATACGATCTTAAAAGTAAACGAATTCTTTGCTTCTTCATCAACGCAACCTATTAATCTGTTATTTCAGTTACAACACCAGAACCAACTGTTCTTCCACCTTCACGTATAGCAAAACGTAAATCTTTTTCCATTGCTATAGGTGTAATTAATTCAACTGAAAGTTCTACGTTATCACCAGGCATAACCATTTCACGGCCAGCAGGTAATGTTACTATTCCAGTAACGTCTGTAGTTCTAAAATAGAATTGCGGTCTATAACCAACTAAGAATGGGCTATGTCTTCCGCCTTCATCTTTGCTTAAAATATAAACTTGGCATTTGAATTTTCTATGAGGAGTAATTGTACCAGGAGCAGCAATAACCATTCCTCGTTCAATTTCTTCTTTCTTTGTACCACGTAATAGTAAACCGATGTTATCACCAGCCATACCTTCTCTTAATTCCTTACGGAACATTTCAACGCCGGTAGCAGTAGTTTTAATCTTAGCACCAAAGCCAATAATTTCTACTTCTTGACCAACTACTACTTTTCCTCTTTCAATACGGCCAGTAGCAACTGTACCACGTCCTGAAATAGTAAACACACCTTCAACAGGCATTAAGAAAGGCTTATCAATATCACGTTGTGGTTCAGGAATATAAGTATCTAATGCATTAAGTAATTTTTCGATAGCTTTTGAACCGTATTCTGATTCATCACCAGCAAGAGTCTGTGTAGCTGACCCTCTGATTACTGGAATTTCATTACCAGGGAAATCATACTTAGTTAATAATTCTCTGATTTCTTCTTCTACCATGTCGATCATTTCTACATCATCAACCATGTCGCATTTATTTAAAAATACAACAAGAGAAGGAACACCTACGTTTTTAGCTAACAAGATATGCTCTCTTGTTTGAGGCATCGCACCATCAGCTGCTGATACTACTAAAATACCACCATCCATTTGTGCTGCACCGGTGATCATGTTTTTAATATAATCAGCGTGACCAGGACAATCTACGTGAGCATAGTGTCTTGCATCTGTTTGGTATTCAACGTGTGAAGTTGCAATTGTAATACCACGTGCTTTTTCTTCTGGAGCGTTATCGATTTGATCGTAAGCTCTAAATTCTGCAAAACCTTTTTTTGCTAAAACTTTTGTAATTGCTGCAGTTAACGATGTTTTACCATGATCAACGTGACCAATAGTACCTACGTTAATGTGCGGTTTATTACGTTCGAATATCCCTTTAGCCATCTTAGAACTCCTATAAACTAAAAATTAATCTTAAATTTATTTTTTACTTGTAATTGATGCTTGAACATGTTCCGGTACTTCTCTATAGCAAGCAAATTCCATAGATGAAGACGCTCTTCCTTTTGACATAGAACGAAGAGTTGTAGTATAACCCAACATTGATTCTAAAGGAACTTCGGCTTTGATTATTTGAGATCCACCAGTACTTGCATCCATACCTAGAATTCTGCCTCTGCGTGAGTTTAAATCACCCATGACTTCACCCATGTATTCTTCTGGAGTGTCAACTTCTACAGTCATTATTGGTTCTAAAATAACCGGTCTTGCCTTGGTAACACCTGATTTAAATGCCATTGAAGCTGCAATTTTAAATGCAATTTCAGAAGAATCGACATCATGGTAAGAACCATCAAATACTGTACATTTTATATCAACAACTGGATATCCACCTAAAACACCAGTATTTTTTGCTTCATCTAAGCCTTTTTCAACAGCAGGCACGAATTCTCTTGGTATTGTACCACCAACAATTTTGTTTTCAAAAACGAAACCTTTTCCTCTTTCAAGGGGCTCGAATCTAACCCAAACATGTCCGTATTGACCTCTACCACCTGACTGCTTAATAAACTTACCTTCAGCTTCAACTGTGTCTCTAATAGTTTCTTTATAAGCAACTTGAAGCTTACCAGGAACTACTTCAACTTTATTTTCAGTGCGCAATCTATCTATTGTAATTTCTAGATGCAATTCGCCCATTCCTGAAATTTCAGTTTGGCCAGTTTCTTGGTTGTAGCTAAATCTGAAAGAAGGATCTTCTTGCATTTTTTTTCTAAGCGCAAGAATCATCTTTTCATATTCGCCTTTATTTTTAGGCTCAACCGATAAAGAAATAACTGGTGCTGGCACGTCGATTGATTCTAAAAGAATTCTATCGCCTTCAACACATAGCGTATCGCCTGTTAAAACATCTTTAAGTCCAACGATAGCAGCAATATCACCAGCTTGCACCATATCAATTTCTTCACGCTTATTTGCGTGCATTTTGATCAAGCGACTTACTCGTTCTTTATTTCCCGTTCTAACATTTATTATATATGAACCACTTTTTAGAGTTCCTGAATAAACTCGAATAAAAGTTAAAGCTCCAACAAATGGATCGTTCATAATTTTAAATGCTAACGCGCAAAACTTAGCATTAGGATCAGCTTCTCTTAATTCTTTTTTATCTGAATCAGGAATCATACCTTCTATAGGAGGAACATCTAAAGGTGATGGTAAATAATCCACAACAGCATCTAATAAAAGTTGCACGCCTTTGTTTTTAAAAGCAGTTCCGCAAAATGCTGGAACAACTTCTCTTTTTAAAACACCAGCTCTTAAAGCAGCTTTTACTTCAGCTATAGAAATTTCTTCTCCGCCTAAATATCTTTCAGCCATATCATCATTGAAATCGCAGGCTCTTTCAATAACTTTAGTACGTAATTCTTGAGTTTGTTTTTTGTATTCTTCAGGAACATCTTGCCAAACTATATCAACGCCTTCATCAACAGGCTTAAATACTGTCATTTTTTCAGTTAATACGTCAATAACAGCTGATAAGTTTTCAGATTCCCCAATAGGTATTTGCATTATTAATGCATTACCATGCAATTTATCATTTACTTGTTTAATTACCTTGAAATAATCAGCACCGATTCTATCAAGCTTATTAATAAAAGCTATTCTAGGTACGCCATATCTGTTTGCTTGTTTCCAAACAGTTTCTGACTGGGGCTGCACGCCGCCTACACCACAGAACACAGCTATCATACCGTCTAATACACGTAAAGATCTTCCAACTTCAATTGTAAAATCTACGTGACCAGGAGTATCAATAATATTTATATGGTAATCTTTCCAGAAACAAGTTGTAGCAGCAGAAGTAATTGTAATACCTCGCTCTCTTTCTTGCTCCATCCAATCCATAACGGTTTCACCTTCATGGACCTCGCCTATTTTATGCGTAACACCTGTATAGAACAAAATACGTTCTGTTACAGTTGTCTTTCCCGCATCAATATGCGCGGCAATACCTATATTTCTATATCTCTCTAATGGATTGCTCATAATAAACCTTTAACTTCTTCTACCAAGCGTAGTGTGAGAATGTTCTGTTTGATTCTGCCATTTTATGGACATCTAACTTCTTTTTAACTGCGTTACCGCGACCTTCGCTAGCATCTAATAATTCATGGCCTAATCTTAAGCCCATGCTTTTATCTTTTCTTTCTAGCGCAGCTTTAACCATCCAGCGTAATGCTAGAGATCTAGCTCTGCTTCCTGGAACTTCGATAGGAATCTGATACACGCTACCACCTACTCTACGTGGCTTTACTTCCACAGCAGGAGTAACTTGTTCAAACGCTCTATAGAATGTTCTTAAAGCTTTATCTTTATCGCCATTATTTTTTTTAAGAAGAATATCAATAGCGTCATAAACAATACGGCGAGCAATTTGTTTCTTGCCACGTTCCATGATAATGTTTACTAATTTTTGAATTAATTCCGATCCGTAGATTGGATCTACCCCTATATTTCTTTTAAAATCTACACTTTTACGTCTTGGCATAACTTATATCCTTAATCTTTCTTTAGTCTGTCTTAGGACGCTTAGCGCCGTACATTGATCGAGATTGTTTTCTGTTTTCTACGCCAGCTGTATCTAAGGCACCACGTATTATGTGATATTTAACACCTGGTAAATCTTTAACTTTTCCGCCCCTTATCAAAACCACAGAGTGTTCTTGTAAATTATGGCCTTCACCCGGGATATAAGCTGTGACTTCATGTCCATTAGCCAACTTAACACGAGCTACTTTTCTAAGTGCTGAGTTAGGTTTTTTTGGTGTTGTGGTAAATACTCTAACACATACACCTCTAGCTTGAGGAGCTGACATCAATGCTGGACATTTTGACTTTTGCTTAATAGCCTTGCGACCTAAGCGTACTAACTGATTAGTAGTAGGCATATACTTTGTTCCTAAAAATTAACCTTATTAAACTAATATTTTCTTTACAAAAACTCATGAAATCAAAATTAAGTTGAAAAATACAATTTTTGAATTAAAATCTTACTGAATTCAAAACAGTGATTTATTTTCTATTTTATCCCTTTTTTAGATTTTTTCAAGAAAGAGCTATACATAACATAAAGTTATCGGTATAAGTACATTAAATAGACTTGAATAGCAAATAATGATAGTTTAAAGCAAATTATAACAATATCAAATTGGGAGTACATGTATGTTTCCGGATATCATCAAAAATCTTTTATTTATAGCATTAGGTATAATAGGAATAGGCGTACTTATTGGCTTTCATGAATTGGGTCATTTTATATTTGCAAAAATATTTAAAGTTAGCACTCCATCATTCTCAATTGGCATGGGACCTAAGATTTTTAAGAAAAAAATTGGAGAAACAGTTTTTAGCTTATCAGCTATCCCTTTAGGTGGATATGTTGAAATAGCGGGAATGTCAGAAGTTGGACAAGGCGAACAAAAAGAAGCCAAAAGAACTGACGAATATGCTTTCTCATCTAAGCCATATTGGCAAAAACTGCTTATTTTATGTGGCGGCATCTTATTTAACATGATTTTTGCATATTTTGTATTTTTTATTTTATTTATGACAGGAATCCCAAAAAACCCAATGTTATTCCCTGAATCAGTCTTACCTATTGTTGAAGTTATAAGCTCAGGTTCACCTGCTGAAAAATATCACTTACAAGTAGATGACAAGATAGTTTCTATCGATGGCAGAGTTATTTCAAATGCTCTACAATTTAATCAAGAATTACATCCAGAAGCTAATAAAGAAGTAAAACTAGTTGTTGAACGTAATGGCCAAATTATTGATGTTCCAGTAGTTCTTGATGCTGCGGGCAAAGTTGGAATTGGCTTCAAAACTCCGACTTCGATGGTCGAATTTGCACCAGAACCATTTGTGACAAGTGCAAAAAAGGCATTTAAAGCAACTAATAGTGTATTTATGCAAACAGTATCAGCCTTTTCTTCTATATTCACTAAAAAATCTGTAAGTGGATTAGGTGGCCCAATTGCTGTTATTTCTCAAACTATTAAAGGTGCAAAACAAGGCTTTAAAATCTTCTTGCTTTTATTAGCCTTTATAAGCATTAACTTAGCTGTATTAAACTTAATACCTTTACCTATCTTAGACGGCGGACAAATAGCATTCACTACTATTGAAGCTATCCTAAGACGCCCTGTTTCTGATCAAATTAAGATTGTTATTCATTATATCTGCTGGGTAGGAATATTAATTCTAGCTTTATACTTAACTTTTGAAGATTTGAAGAAAATTATCAGAGGCTAATACACGAACTTAGACACTAAAAAAGGCGCGAATTACTCGCGCCTTTTTTGTTATTTACTCTTTTAAATACATTCTACTTAAATTATGATAACAACTTGCAGCCTCATCATCTTTTGCAGCAATAAAATTGGCTCCCACAGCTATTTGTGTAAGGTTAAACAAGATAAAATTAAACGCAGCAGAATTTTCACCTGAAGAAGAAGCTAGTGCATGAGTAAAATTTAACAAATAAAGCAATGTACGCTTTGTGTCAATAGAATCTGGCATATCAGGCATACACTCTGAACATGAATTATATTTTTCAGAACTAAATACAAGATAGGAAGACAATGCCGCTACTAAAAACACTCTTGAACTGCTTACTAATTCTTGCTTATTGTCTTTTATCCACTGCTTAGTCTTTTCAAACAACGATTTATTATTATCTATCGAATATGAATTAGAGAAGCTTAGAACAGATAAGATTAGCAACGCTTTGAATTTCATTTGACCCCTATAAAGTTAAAATTTTTATTTTATTAATACTAATTTTACAGAATATTATTATCTAATCAAATTACTATGTCAAAACGAATAGCCACGATTTCTCGTGGCTATATATTAATTAAAACTATATAAACTTATTATTGATTATCAGTATTGTTATTTTGAAATAACCTTGATTTAATCTTTTCTTCTATCTGCGGGCGATATTTATCAACATAAGGCATAGCTTTAGCTTTTATCTGCTCCCATATAGATGGCGATACTTGTCTTTCATCTCTTTCAGCTGCATATGCGCATGTAATAAACATTAAAGTAAGCCCAAAAAGTAATTTTTTCATTTTTTCTCCTTTTTTACTAAAAAACTTTTACTAGAGCTAAGTATAACAAACAAACATTTCACATTGCAATATTTTATCAGAATTGCCTTAAAATTTAATTCAACGAGATTTAGGAGGGTCTTTACAGCAAAATAGCCACGATTTCTCGTGGCTATTTAATTTATTACTTAAAAGAGGGAAATTATCCGACTTGTGCTTGATGAGGATGTTCAGATCCAGCATAAATCAATAATCTACGCATAACAGCATCGCTCAACTTATTTCTTGGCAACATACGCTTAACAGCCATTTCAATAATGCGTTCAGGGTGCTTAGCCATAATGTCTTTAGCTACTTCAGTTTTTTTACCACCGATCCAGCCAGAATAACGGATATATTCTTTTTGATCCATTTTCTTACCTGTTAAAACAACTTTTTCAGCGTTAATAATAATTATATAATCGCCTGTCATTGTATGTGGTGTATAAACAGCTTTATCTTTGCCACGTAAAATTGTAGCTAAGTCAGTTGCTAATCTACCTAAAATTTGACCTTCAGCGTCTATTACACGCCATTTTGGAATTGCGTCTTCTTTACGCATAAAGAATGTTTTATTCATATCTATACCAGATTGAATTTCATAATCTTTTTTTACAGTTTCAGCAGGCTTTACAGCTTTTGCAGGTTTAGCAGCTTTCTTAACTTCTGCTTTTGGAGCAGCTTTTTTAGCTACTTTTTTAACTTTTTTTTCTTTATCAACTGGAGCCATCTTAAAGGTACCTCTTAAATTTTGAACAAATTTTCAACTTAAATATCAATAACGAACGGGATTACATATTAATTTAAAGGAAATTCTTGCAGTGGTCAAACAAATAAATCATGTTAAAATTGATAAAATATAGTTTTTTACAGATTTTAAGGACAAATATGAATAGCTTTTTAGTATTATTGCCCCCAGTTTTAGTCTTGATCTTATCTCTAGCAACTAAAAACATAGTACGTTCATTATTTGCAGGCATTATATTTTCAGCTTTTATAGCAACAAAATTTAATTTAATAAAATCTGGAACAATCATATATACTAATGTTTATAATCAAATTACTGACCTAAGCACCATATTCTTTATTTTACTTCTTTTGGTTTTGGGCACAATTATAGCTTTTATAACCAAAACAGGTGGCGCACAAGCTTTAGGTAATATAATTATTAAAAAATCTAAAACAGCTAAAGCAGCGCAAACTTCGTGCCTACTTTTATCAATTGCACTTTTTATTGATGACTATTTAAATACTTTAACAGTTGGTCCAGTAATGCGAAATCTTACAGATAAATTTTCTATTCCTCGTGTTAAACTTGCATATTTAATAGGCACAATGGCAGGAGCTATAATAATTATCGCACCAATTTCTAGTTGGTTAGGAGTTTTAGTAGGTCAATTAGAAACTTCTGGAATATCTTTTACTGGGCAACCTTTAGTTTTAGAAGACCCATTTTTTGCTTATCTTTCAACAATTCCATTTATCTTTTACTCTTTTATTATAATTGCTTCTAATTTTTTTATAGTAAAAAAAGGTATTTCTTATGGACCAATGCATACATTTGAACTAAATGCTTTAAATACCGAAAACTTAGGTGAAGATAAACCTTTAGAGAAAACAGTAGAAAATGAAAAAGCAAGCTCACCGTCACTAATAGATTTTGTTACACCAATATTTTCTTTTATTATTGCTTTACTAATAGGCTTACCATTTTCTGGTGGTTTTTATCTTTTTGGTGGTCAACATTCATTTATTGCATCATTAAAAAATGCAGATTCATCACTTGTTCTTTTAATTTCATCTATTTTTTCTTTAATTCTAAGTTTAATATCAGGGCTAATTAGAAAAAAACTTTCAGCATCAGACATTTTAACACTCACAAAAGAAGGAACAGTCATGATGCTGCCTTCAGTCATAACAATATTGCTTGCATGGTTATTTGGTGCGTTTTTAAGAAATGATTTGCATACAGGAGATTATCTTGCAAATTTAGTTTTAGGAAATTTAAACATTACTTTAATACCTTGCATGATATTTTTAACATCGGTTGCAATTGCTTTATCAATAGGTTCAACCTGGGGAACAATGGCAATTATGGCACCAATTACAATACCTATGATTTTATCATTCAAAAACATCACAACTCTTCCAACTGCAATTATCAACATACCAATTTTATATGCATGCTTAGGTGCAATATTTTCAGGCGCTACTGCAGGCAATCACTTATCCCCAATATCTGATTCAACTATTATGGCTAGCGCAAGTGCAGGTGCACATATAACCGACTATATTAAAGCACGTACACTTTATCTAATACCTTCAATCATTGGAGCAATAATCGCATATTTAATTTGTGGTTTTTTAATTGAGAAGAGTTTTTATATAGCTGCTTTAACTTCAATTTTATCAGGAATAGCAGTATCGTTTGCAATTATGCTTATATTTAATAAGATTCTAAAAAAATAATTCTTTAATAATAAACTGACATTTCAGATTCTTTTGCTTTTGGTGATTCAGAAAACTGCTTTAACATTAGCTTAGTTAAAGAATCTAATGGATTATTTAAAATAATTAAATCTTTAAGCATTCTATGATTGTTTCTTAATAGTTGCAAATCAAAATCTATATTTGGAATTTTATTATCATTCAATATTATTGCTTCTAAAGCTTCTAATCCTTCAAAATCTTCTAGTTTAATATGCTTTATTTTATTATTAGATAAATTTACAATTTTTAAATTTCTTAAATTTCGCAAATTATCCAGATTTTTTAAATTATTAAAACTAATATTTAACGTATCAATCATATTTATATTTGGTATTTTTTCTAAACCCTTTAAGCTTGTCAATTCTAAATTATTTAAATACAATTCATTGTTTATAAAATCAAAGTGAATACCAGCCGCCAATAAATCATATATTGAAATTTCTACTGGTTCTACTACAACACTTCCATCAGCTGAACTTGAAGCTAAAAAATCACAATCTTTAGACCAACATAATCCAGTAATTGGAGTATCTTGCTTTATTTTTTTTACTAAATTACCTTCTAAATTACAAATTTTTATTTCACCTATTGTATTTCCATAAACAAAAAGATTGGAATTTGGTGCCCACTCTAATGCCAAAGCATTATTAAATATGTTTAGTTTTTCAACTCTTTCATAAGAATCATTTAATATAGTAAGCGTTTTATCTACCATAGAATAAATTATATATTGTGCGTCTGGGGAATATGACACTTTATTAACAGAATCAGTTTCAGAAATATTCTTTAATTCACTTTTATTTTTTACATTCCAAATTCTTACTGTTTTATCAGAACTACCTGAAACTAATCTACTTCCTTTAGGTGACCAAGAAATTGAATTAATTTTTGCAGTATGACCTCTTAAAATTATTAAAGGATTAATATCTAAGGTTTCGGGATCCCAATCATAGATTACTACATTATTACCTATGGCAATTGCTATCAAAGATTCATCAACAGGTGACCATGCAACATCTATTGGAATATCTGATAATCCAATATCACTGCCTAAAATCAAATCACGTCCACTTTCAGGATCAACATTCCAAATTATTATTTTTTTATTACGATATATTGCTGCCAGCTTACTACTATCAGGGGACCAAGAAACACCACGAGCATAAGAGTTTTCTGGATCATCTTCTAATGTATTAAATACCTTGCCTGAATCTAAATTCCATATTATTACTTTCCCATCAACTCCAGAAGCTGCCAAGAATTTATTGTTAGGTGAAATCTGAACGGACGTTACGGCGCTTTTAAATTCTTTAAAATTCATTATTGGATTAATATTTGATATGCATTTAGATGGAGCTGACGAAGATGAACTTGCGGGCTGCAAAGCTTGCAACGCATAGCAACTTAAAAAAAATAAGATTTTCAGATAATTTTTCATAACTTCCCGTATTTATTACTAATAGTTTAATAATAGCGTATTTTTGACACAAAGATCAATAATTTTACATATATTACATTCTTCTATCAGAAACAAATGGCTCTCAGATAGGTTAATACAAAATTTAATTAATTATCTTTTATATAAAAGAAAAAGCCGCATTAAGACATAATCTCAATGCGGCCAAATAAAAATTATAAAAAATATTATCTTATTTCAGCTTTCAGCCATGAAGCATCATTTTTTACAAATGCAACGCTTAAGGCCCCAAACATTGTTGCTAAAAGTCTAGCCATTCTACCATTTCCATTTCGGAAAACATTTATTCCGTTTGCTAAAAAAATCATCGAAGTTAAAGCTGCAGCTCTTGCATACTCACCTTTATCAGCAAAATAACGTATTGCATGTTTAGCTGTAACTTCAGTTAAAGCACCAAAAACTACCGATTGTACTTTATCATTTGATAGCAATTCTTTACCTTTTTCTTGCCAATCGGCACTAAACAATGACGAAGAAACAAATAAAGAAATTAATAATAATTTTTTTAACATAGAATTCCTTTAGGAAATTAAACATACAATAACTTTCCTAGTTAATTATATATTCATTTTTGGCTTAATCAAATGGCATCCACAACATATAATTTAAAATCTAATCACGTGGTTCTTCTGAAACAAGTTTCTTTTCTTGCATCAACTCTTCAACATCATCTGCTTTTTTAAGCAAATGCTCACTTAAGCAAACAAGTCCATCACCAGCGACTAAATAATTATCTTCAATACGCACGCCTATGCTTTCTGCAGCAATATAAATGCCTGGTTCGATTGTAATAATATCACCAGATTTTAATGGCTCAGAATAATTGCCAACATCATGTACATCAAGGCCTACAAAGTGGCCAAGGCCGTGTAGAAAATATTTATCATATCCACGTTCTTTTAAAAATTCTTTTGATAAATGATTAAGTGATTGTTCAGGATTATCTTTATTAGAAAGCCACATGCCAGGCTTTGCAATATTTTCTATATATTCTTGAGTATCTAATACTAAATTATAAATCTCTTTTTGACGTTTTGTAAATTTACCCGAAACTGGATAAGTTCTTGTTAAATCACCACAATAGTGGCCATATTGCGCACCTATGTCAACAACTACAAGGTCATCTTTTTCTAACTGCTTTAAATTATCAGCATAATGCAAAACAGTAGAGTTTTTTCCACTACCTACAATAGAAGGGAACGCTAAACCTGCAGCTGAAGCTGTAAAAACATATTCAATACCAGCTTGAACATCAAATTCGTATTTACCTGGTTCTATAATGCCAATTGCAGCTTCATGTCCCATTATGGTAATATCAACAGCTCTGTATAATAATTCAATTTCTGCTGTACTTTTTGTGCGACGTAATTGCGCAACTTCATTAGAAATATCAACTAATGCTTCATAGAAATTTGGAATAAATGTAGCAATACGTTCTAAGATAAATCTTTGTTCAAAATATTCATATTGATTATTAGGCTTTAAAGTAAAAATCTTACCACCAGATTTTATTGTATTATCAATTACTGCAAGCAAATTTGAATATTCTTGGGCAGTAAAAAAAGGATAAAACTCATAATTCTTAGTTGGCTCGCCTAAATGCTTAACTTCATCAAATGCAAAATCTTGTGCCTTAAAATTTTCAGGGTCTATTGCTCCTGAAATCCAATGTGCTCGTGCTGGACAGTTTGGAGTAAACAATGTTGTATTACCTGTAAAGTCTGACATCCAGACACATGCTGGTTCATTAATACCTGTAAAATAATAGAATGAACTCTCTTGTTTAAATTTTAAACCTGACTGTTCAAAACCTGCGAACAATAAAATTATTCCTTTTTTGTCGCCTAATTTATGTAATAAATTTTGTTTTCTTTGAATGAATTCTTGAATTTTGAAATGTTGCTTTTTATGCATTTAAACTCCTAAATAATTTGGTCACCCTTCAACTACGCTTCGTTCATTGCGAACCGATAAGGGAATTAAAATGGGCGCCGGTCAGACATAGCTTGATACAAAGTAACGCGGTCCATAAATTCTAATGAAGAACCAACAGGAACTCCACGTGCTAAACAAGAAATAGAAACAGTAGTATTTTTTAATTTATGTGCAATATAAGAAGAAGTAGCTTCACCTTCTGGTGTCTGGTTCATAGCCAAAATAATTTCTTTAGTTCCTGTAGTTTGCACCCTATGAACAAGTTGCTCAATGGTTAAATTTTCAGGACCTATGCCTTCAAGTGGGCAAATAACACCACCCAAAACATGGTAAACACCTTGGTACCCACCAGACTTTTCAATAGCCATTAATTCTTGCCAACTATCAACCACACAAATTATAGATTGATCACGCTTTAAAGATGCGCAATATAAACATTTACCTTCACGCTCTTGCCAAATAAAACATTGTTGGCATCTAATAATATTTTTTTTAGCTGCCAAAATTGCTGCACAAAATTGTTCTAATTTTTGATCTTCTAAACTTAAAAAATGATTAGCAACTCTATAAAGATTCTTTGAAGCAAGATAAGGAACTTGCTGTAGATTTCTTAAAAGATGCTTTAAGCTCGGTAATTGATCAACCATAATATTTATGACCTTTTAAACATCCCATAAACTTTAGTTTGAACTACAGATGAGAATATACTCATGAAAATAAATAACATCAACCCAGCAGGTAATCCAGCAGTGAAAGCAGTTACAACTAAAGCTACTGCATAAGCAGAGAATTTTTGCTTAGGATCATTACCAGCAGATGAATGCATAATCATACCAGCACCTATTAATATAGGTAAAATATAATACGGATCTTTTGCAGACAAATCTGACATCCATAGAAATGGAGCTTTGTATAATTCTATAGCGTTAAATAAAACTCTATTTAATGCTATACCAATCGGTAATTGCAATAACAATGGCAGACAACCGATCATATCAGAGAAGCCATTTTCTCGCATTAATTCATTTCTAGCATTAGCTAAAGCTTCTTTATCATGTTTATATTTTTGTTGAACATATTGTAGTTTTTTTTGAAATTCAGTTCTCTTTTTCATGCTTTGCTCACCTTTTAGAGTAAAAGGTAATAAAACTAATTTTATTAAAAGAGTTAATAGAATTATCGCAATTCCATAATTGTGGAAAAAGGTATAAAAGAATACCAATACAGCTAACATTAACTTTGAAAACGGAGCAAGATAACCATAGTCAAGAATGCTTTCTAGCTTTGGTTCCACTATATCCATTGCTGCAGATTGTTTTGGACCTAAGTAAAATGATAAATTAAAAGATGATGATGAAGAGATTGGCCCACTTTCTAAAATTGAAGAATATTTACCAATTCCTACAGATTTATAATAACCACGTTGAGTGAATTTATTTAAATCATTTACCATAGAATGGACAAAATATTTATCTTCAATACCAAATATTAAAGGAATTTCCCAGTATCTTTGCAACAACAAATTCATAGTTTTTTTAACTACAGCATTCTTTTCATTACAAACTCCTTGAATAGTATCCTCTTTTACTTCTGGCAAACTAGGCGAAGGATATAGAATCCTTAATCTAATTGGATTTTTTGCAACTTTATTAAATTTAACATCAATATTTAAATCAACCTTATATTCATGTTTATATACAGAATATTTTTTATTGATAACGCCGTTATCGAATTCTACGCTATAAGACAAAGTAATTAGCTCAGAATTTTCAGACTGATCAACTAAATTATAATAAAAAGGAGTATTCTCTTCAAACGCTACTAAAAATCCTAAATCTTCTTTACGTTGTGCTTCAAATTTCTTAAAAATATGTTTTTTACTAGTTAAATGCTTAAATTCAGAACTTTTAATTGCAGCACCATAATTAGTAAATTCAAATTTTGCATTATCGGTTTGGATAGTAGTAATATTTTCTTCGATTGATTTATCAGTGCAAAAATTAACTTCTAAATTTAAAGGTCTTTGATCTTCCTCTTTTTTAGGCGCTAATCTACTTCTTCCTGATTCCAGTGCTACAGGTGGTACATTATTTCCAATATTAAAAAAATACTGAAACATAAAGGTGATACCAAAAACTATACTAATCGATAAAAGTAATTGTCTGATTTTATTCAAGTTCATTTTAACCTTTTGAAATTTATTTTTTATGCACAAATATAGTAAATAATAACAAATAAAAGCCTTTACGGCTAGCAAGAAAAAAAATTATTGAAATTAAACAAAGTTATTTGTTAAAAAATAAAAAAAGGGGAGTTAATATGAACATGAATCAAAAAAAATATAGAATTGGTGAGTTAGCAAAAAATCTTGAAGTAGAAGACTTTGTAATTAGGTTTTGGGAAAAAGAATTTAAAATAAAATCTCAAAGATCCCAAGGCGGACAAAGATTCTATTCAGAACAAGACTTTGAAAAATTCAAATTAATTAAAAATTTACTTTACGAAAAAAAATTTACTATTCAAGGTGCTAAAAGTGAATTGAAAACTGGGCACAATAAAAATAAAATTATACCTTCTACTTTAGATTTATCTGCATCTACTGACATACAAGAAAAAATAAAAGAGCTATATGCACAATTGGTAAAACTTAAAGAATTACTTTAAATTTATTTTAAAAAATGAGAATTTAAGTTATTCTTTTAAGAATAATTTTTGCTCGTATGGTTCGACGAGCTTCCTCCCTCGCCTTTGGCTACGGCGGACCAAGTACCACCGAGCCAGTTTATTATTTTTTACCCGCTCGCCCTAAGCCTTTCAAATGGTGCGAGCACTAAACTCTAGGACATAAATGTATCATAAAAAATCACATATTCATTTTGTTGGCATTGGTGGAATTGGAATGAGCGGTATCGCAAAAATTTTAAAGCACCAAGGATACATAATTTCAGGATGTGATGTTGATATAGAACAAAAAAATGTTCGTGAATTATTAAGCATTGGCTGTCAAGTAACATTAGGTCACGGATCAGAATTATGCCATGACAAATCAATAGATGTTCTTGTATATTCTTCAGCAATAAAATCTTCAAGCCCTGAGATTACGGCGGCACAACAGCGTGGAATCCCAACAATACCAAGAGCAATGATGCTTGCAGAATTAATGCGTACAAAATATAGCATAGCTATAACAGGGGCGCATGGTAAAACAACTACAACTTCAATGATTTCTCATATTTTAATTGAAGCAAAACTAGACCCTACAATAATTATCGGTGGGCATTTAAAAAATATTTCTGAAAATGCAAAACTAGGTAAAGGAGATTTCTTGGTTGCAGAAACTGATGAAAGCGATAGGTCCTTATTGCACTTATATCCTACTTTAGCAATATTAACTAATATTGATTTAGAACATCTAGAAACTTATAAAGATATAGATGATATTAAAAATACATTTAAACAGTTTTTAAATAATATTCCTTTTTATGGAAAAGCATTTGTTTGTATAGACGATTTAGAAATTCAATCAATTTTACCAATACCGCATATAAAAATTGTTAAATTTGGAATTGATTGTGATGCAGATATACAAGCAAAGAATATAGAACTACACCCATCTCATTCTAATTACGATGTATTTAAAAACGAAAAATTTATAGGCAAAATTCAAGTGAATATGCCGGGCAAGCATAATATATATAACTCACTTGCAGCAATTGCTCTATGCCTAGATTTAGACGTTGTGACTTTTGAAACCATCGCAGAAGCTCTAAAAAGTTTTAACGGTGTTGAAAGACGTTTTTCTTACCATGGCACCTTTAAAGGCGCTGAAATTTTTGATGATTATGGACATCACCCAAATGAAATTTTAAATATTTTACGCGTAGCAAAGCATAGAACAAAACAAAAATTTCATGTTGTTTTCCAACCACACCGATTTATACGTACAGAAAAACTTTGGGACAATTTTATTGATGTATTTACACAATTTAATGATCAAATAGAACACTTAATTATTACTGATATTTACCCTGCAGGCGAAATGCCTATTGAAGGTATTACTAGCCAAAGATTAGTAGAAGAACTTAAATTAAAGAATCCTA
This sequence comes from Candidatus Babeliales bacterium, assembly GCA_031292305.1. Lineage (GTDB taxonomy): Bacteria > Babelota > Babeliae > Babelales > JABDEC01 > JARLHJ01. The sequence continues at coordinate 45,020 of JARLHJ010000047.1, read as the reverse complement.
ATTTTAAAATTAGTTATGTTCCAATTGACCAGGAATTTAAAGATATTATTTTTCAATTAGATACTTCGCTAATGCAAGATGATTTACTATTGCTCTTAGGCGCAGGTAGAGTTAATGCAATAGCAGCTAAATTGATTCAGTAATCATTCTAGAACTTTATTCACGCCCCAAAATATACAAGAAGCAACCGCTAGCCTTAATAATAAAGCTGTTGCTTTTATCTTACTGCTATTTATATTTATATTGCCTAAAACTCTTCGTATATTTCCCAAGTTTTCAGTATCATTAACAAAAGCAGTAACTATTTTTTGCGATTCTTTTTGATCAAACTTTATAAAAGCAACATATCCTATACTTAATGCGACTGACTTTCTAGCAAAATTACTTATTTCATGCTCTAAAGAATAAAGAGGCAAAGTTGATATCATAAAAATTATACTTACAACTAGATTATTCATAAAACACCTAAATATTAAAATTATTATTCTTATTCATGATTTAATAGAAAATCTATAAGTTTGAATGTTATTAACCCTGCCACACCACGTAATGCATAAGCGGGAAAACTAACACCTTTATCATATTTATTTTTATTACTAAGTTTAGTATGAAATGCTAAATCTATTTTAGTATTAAATTCTTTATGTAAACGTTTAACTATATCTTCAGCTCTGCTTTTATCAATTGCTTTATATGCTACCCATACTCCTGCTGCTAACGCACTCACTTTTCTAAGAAAATGTAAATGATCAGATGATTTAATAGGCATTACAATTAAGCAAATTCCCAAAAATAACCTTTTTATTTTCACAACAGCTCCTATTTTTTAACACACCATATTTGCAGGTGATCTTAACAAAACCATATTGCAAAAGTAAAAGCTTATTTTAATCTATTGATTTTTCTGCTTACGCTTTGCTAAAATTAAATTAAATAAGGAGGATCTATGAACAAAAATCAAATAAAGCTAAGTTTAACTTTACTAATATTATGCAATCTGGTTACAAGCAATCTAATATATGCTGGTAATGGCGGAAATGTAGCAGCAGGAGTATTAGGCGGTCTAGCCGGCGGTGCAATGCTTGGAGCAGCTATGAGTAGACCAAGCACACGTGAAGTCGTCTATGTAGAAAATGAAGTAAGACCTAATAGATTATCAAGAAAAGATCGAGAATTAAGACAATGGGAACAGGATTTAAGGCAACAAGAACGCGAGCTTATTGATTGGGAACAAGACCTTAATAACAAAGAACAAAAGCTAGCTTCACAAAAAAGAGAATTAGAAAGAAGAGAATGTGCGCTAAATCAAAGAGAACGTAGTTTTAAAAATACTGTATCTCCAAAAACAACTATTATTACCACTAAAGAAATCGCTGGGTAAATATCTTAAAACAAAAAAGAAGACTCATAAAATTATGAGTCTTCTTTTTTTATAGCTACAAAGATATGTACTTCAGTATTGTTTCTAACAATATTGGGTCTTATAGAAATCAAAATAAATTTATGAGGCTTTTCAAATAATAAATTAGTTTCAATATCAGAAAAGCTACTAATTATCTTCCAGCCCGCATTAACCATTTCTTCTTTATAAAAATCAACAAGTTCAGAATCTTTAACTGTAGTTTTAAAACCGTATGAGTCTTGCCCATATCGATTATCTAAAGTTATATAATTCAGAGGCAGAGGAACATCAAACAAACGAGCTTCTTTTTGTTGATATTTATCATCTAATTTAAGATTATTTTTTTTTATACATCCTGAAATGCATACTAAAAATAATAATCCTTTAAAAATTAAACAATTACTCAGCTGCACTTTGAGCTAATTTATGTTCTTTTTGTTCTTTAGTTAAAATAAGTTCTTGAATTTTTGCAGATTTACCAACACGTTTACGTAAGTAGTAAAGTTTTGCACGTCTTACTTTACCCTTTTTAACAGCTTCAATAGAAGCGATTATTGGAGAATAGTAAGGAAAAATTCTTTCAACAGCAATAGTATTTGCAGCAATTTTACGGACAGTAAAAGTTGATGAAGCACCATTGTTATTCATAGCAATAACATCGCCTTGAAAAACTTGAAGTCTTTCTTTATCGCCTTCTTTAATTCTTTGCGAAATGGCTATTGTATCACCAATTGAAAACTTTGGGAAATCTCTTTTATATATCCCTAATTCCGAAACTGTTTCTTTAGTTATTTTTCTTGATTTCATTGAGCATCCTTGCAAGCTGTTCTCCTTATCTTGCAGGTCAACACTCTGCGACCAAAGATAAGGGCTATAGATTAAAAAACTTTTTATATTGCTTTATAATAACAAATAATTTTAATTTGTTCTACTAAATTTACTTTTTTAAATTAACGCCAAACCATTTATCAAATATAACTGCAGCGGCAGATCTAACTGAAAGATGATTGAATTCAGAAAAACCATGTAATGGCTCTAAGATAAAATCACATCTATCTAGTATATAATCTGCTAAACCATGGCCTGTACCAAAAATGAACAATACCGGACGTTTAGACTTCCATACTTTTGCTTGATCAAAATACGTAATATATCTTTCCGTATTATTATGATATTTAGCAGAAGTAGCTATTAACAAAGGCTTTTGCCCTTCAGTCTTTTCTATCTGCGCTAAAACTTCATCCAAATTATTATTAAGCCTAACCATTTTTATTGCATTGTGACGATGGATATTATATTCAATTCCATGGCCTATATTCCAAAAATCTAATAAAGTTTGGACAATTGTTTGCTGATCTTTTAATGGAGTCACAATATAATAGTTTTTAATACCGTAAGTCATTGCAGATCTAGCAATATCATGGATATCTAAAGAAGTTACAGATGAAGTCCCTACAGTTTTATCTTTTAAAAGAATATCACCATGCATTAAAACTGCATAATGCGTAGGCATTTCTTTGTGAACTTTAGCTTTTAATTCTTTTGTTAAGGGTTGCGATCTTAGCCAATTAAAATGACCATTAAGCGTACGCTCAATCGCTTTTTTTTGCCTATATTCGTGAATCAGAGCATGATTTCCTGACCTTATAACTTCGGGAACTTGCAAACCTTTAAATTCTAAAGGTGAAGTATATTCAGGATGATCTACTAATGGCCCTGAAAATGAATCATTTTCTATTGAATCTGAATTCCCAACTACCCCAGGTATTAATCTTAAAAAACCTTCCAAAAAACACATGGCTGGCAAATCACCACCCATTAAAACAAAATCACCCAAGGATATTATTTCATCTGCATAATATTCTTCTACTCTGGCATCCATACCTTCGTATCTAGAAGCCAAAAGCATAATATGCTTTTCTTGAGCAAGTTTTGCACTAAGTTCTTTTAAAAGATTCTGATCTAATTTTTTACCATGAGGAGAAAAGAATATTTTAAATGCTGAACCAAATTTTTGTTCTTGCTGAGTAACTGCAGATTCTACTACTTCTGGCCTTATTAACATTCCTGGTCCTGGGCCAAAAGTAGGACTATCTACGCGTTCTTTTGAGTTGCAAAAATCTATAAAATTTACTAATTCAGCATTTATTTTATTCTTATCTTGAGCTTTGCCTATTATGCTAGCCTTTAAAAATTCAGAATATAATTCAGGAAAAAGAGTAAGTATCGAAATATTCATTAGGCTCTAACCTGTTGTGCCAGCTTAAATTAAGAAGCTACTTGTGTTAAAGTAAGGCCTTGTTTTTTATACATTTTTTGAATTTTGATAACTGCATCAGATACTATTGCGCCTTTTGAAAGCCAATAATTAACGCGCTCATCATTAAATTGAAAAATTTGATGTGTAATAGGATTGTAAGTTCCTAAATTTTCAATAAATGCACCATCTCTTTTAGATCTAGAATCTTTTACTACAACTCTGTAAATAGGAGAATTTTTTCTACCTAAACGTGATAATCTAACTGCTACTGACATTATTTTGTACCTTTATTATGAAATAATTAAACTTACTTGAACATACCCTTAAATCCACCCTTCTTATTAAAGAGTTTAGCAAATTGCTTACTTTGTTCAAACCTTTCTAACAATAAGTTCAAATCTTTTAAGGAAGTGCCAGAACCTTTAACGATGCGTTCTCTGCGAGAAGCATCCAAAACCTTGGGGTAAACTCGCTCTTTTAAGGTCATTGAGCTAATCATTGCCTTAAACTTTTTAATCTCTAATTCGCTTTTTTCAACCATTTCAGGGGTCATATTTAAATTACCCATGCCCGGAAGATATTGGACTATTTTAGATAAAGAACCAATTTTACCCATCATTTTTAATTGATCCGCAAAATCTTCTAAAGAAAAATTACCTGAGGCAAAATTCTGGGTAACGCGTTCTTTATCATCTTGTTTTATTTGAGCTTCTGCGCGCTCAATAAGACTTAACATATCACCCATGCCAAGAATTCTATTGGCCATTCTATCAGGGTAAAATAATTCTAAGTCTTCAACTTTTTCACCTGAACCTAAGAAAATAATAGGTTTTTTTAACATATATTTAAATGCAAAAGCAGACCCACCGCGAGTATCACTGTCAATTTTTGTTAAAATTGCACTATTAAAGCCGACTACCTGGTCAAATGCTTTTGCTACACGTAGGGATTCCTGACCTGTCATTGAGTCTAAAACTAGAATTTTATATTTAGGTTCTAGATTAGTATCTATATCTTTAAGTTCTTGCAGCATATTACTATCAACATGCAATCGCCCTGCTGTATCTAATAATAGATAATCATACTGACCATTTTTAAACTTTTTAAATATATCAGAAGCAGCTTGCACAGGTTTGTCATAGTTAGACCTATAAAAATCTACGCCAACTTGCTTTGCAAGGATTTCTAATTGATCAATAGCAGCAGGTCTATAAAAATCTACTGAAGCCAACAATATATTGCGAGGCTTGCCTTTTTTAGCTGCCAAATCTTTTAAAAAATGAGCTATTTTTGACACAGTTGTAGTTTTACCTGAACCTTGAAGCCCCATAACCATAATTACTGAAGGAATCTGAAAACTAGGAGTTACAAAATTTGCCCCACCCAAAAAGTCACAAATTTCTTGATAAACAATTTTTATAAATTGCTCACCTGGATTTAAGGACTTTGAAACGTTCAAACCTAAAGCTTTGACTTTAACTTTTTCAATAAAATCATTAATAACCTCAAGCGGTACATCAGCTTCTAAAAGCGAGTCTTTCACTTGATCCAACGCTTCTTGGATATTGTCTTGGGTTATTCTGGTATTCCCAGAGAATTTAGAAAATATGGAAGAGAACTTTTTGGTCAAAAAATCAAACATAATAATTATCTTTTTAGCTTTATAATAAATCTATATTTCATTATTTTAACAAATTTTCAAAAAAATGCTAAATGTTCATTATCTATTTTTCATCACAGCTTTTTTGTTTTTTTTCTGCTGGTCCAGCTTCAATTTCACCATCTTTATCTAAATCATCTGGGTTTTTTCGCTTCTTTGATTCTTTAGAACTTGATAAACCTTGGTTTTCTGCAATATATTTTAGATATTTACGTATTTCATGTTTAACATTTTCAAGCGAGTCTGAAGATTCAAGCACAATCTTGAAATATTTTTGAGCCAAATCATAATCCTGTTTTATATCTTTGTTGCCCAAGGTATATATTTTTCCAAGGGAAAAATAAGCCAATAATTTCACCTTATATTCAAATTGATTATTTATAATAGATTCATATAGAGGAATAGATTGCATAACACTTCCTTCTGCTTCTAGAATTTTAGCTAAAAGGAATTGCGCTTGCATAAAAACTTTTGGTTGAATATTTGAACGACTCAAAATCATTCCTAATAAATCTATTGCTACTTTATAATTTTCAGGTCGAAGATGATTTTCAATACGAAAAATATGACCTATCTCCAATTTCGTTGGATTGATTAAATATAATTTTTTAATTATTTCAAAAATCTTTTCATCATTTTTTTGGATACCAAAGCCACCAGTATCATAAATTTCCAACTGATAATTTAAAGTTTTCACTACCCTATCAGCATTAAGCAAATTACTGTCAAGGGCAGCTTGAAATAAAAACATAGCTCTTTGATAATTTTTTTGAACACCAGCTAAACCCATAGCGTATATAAGACCAATTGCATATTTTGCATTTGCAATACCTTCTGTTGATGTTTCTCTAACTTCAGAAAAAAATCTTTCTAATAACTCTAATGCGAGCTTATAATTAAGATTTGTTTTAGAATAAAAATAATGAAGACCTAACGTTAATTTCTCATCAGATGAAATCTTTGATAATACTTCCCACTTTAAAGCTATAGCTTCAGATTTTAAATTTTGCGTTGCCTCAGGTTTTTCTATAATTTTATTTAATAGATCATAAGCCTGCCCGTATTTTCCAAAGTTAAAAAATATTTTGGCTAATCTTAATTGATCCTTAAAATTCAACCTTTCTATTGTAGAAAAAAAGGTTAAGACTTGAAGAATTGCTTCAATAGGAAAATTCTTATCCTCTTCTGTTAACTCATTCAATTTACAAAAATCAATAGGTATATGTAAATTAAAAAATTCTGATAATTCAGCTTGGCTCATAATTGATATTAATAAATCTCTTGTTTTTGCCTCACCGAATTGAATATACGAACTAACATCTTTAAATAAAAATGGATCAGATGTAGTCAATACATAATATTGTATTGGCTCTCTAATAAATTGTTGATTAACTGGGTTTATTACTTTTGAATAATTAACCTCTTTTAAAAGACCAAAAGTGTCAAATTCAATTTTTTCTTTTTTTAATAACATAGACTTATTGCCAATCTTCAATATATGAACATCAGACAAGTATTTATTAAAGCTATATCCATCATAATAATCTATTTTTGGCATTCTATTTTCCATAGTAGTAATTTTTGCTATTAACAATGGTACATTTTCCCTAAAATGCTCTTCTATTAATTGCTTAAATGTTTTATTTGTTAATCTTTCAACCTGATTAATATTTAAATCTCCAGTATCTTCAATTGGTATTTCATTAACTGTTTGCAATCTTTCTAAAGCCTGTTCAAATTGAACAGGTCCTGAAGAGCTTGATGACGACGTAGAATTTATCTGAACCGGCACATCTCTCATTTCAACATCTTCAGGTGGTGCTGCAGGCAATGCTGCGGCTGCGCTTGCAGCCTGAGATGAACTAGCAGGAACATCTTTCATTTCATTATCTTCAGATGAATTTAAAAATAATGTTATTAAACACAATATAAATAATTTAATTTTCATCATTTTCCTCTTCGGTTATTCTAGCTTTCTTTTCATCTGGCCCTGGTGCATCTTTGTCCTTTTTACGCTTTAAAGGCTGGGCTGCTGAAGTTGGCTTACCTTCATTGGGCTTAATATTTATTAATTGCTTTGAACAACTGCCAGACAATACTTCAATTTGTTTTAATCTCATTTGCGCATGTTGTTTGAGCTTTTCAGTGCTATCTTTATCATTTAAAACAATTTTAAAATATTCTTGCGCAATTTCTAAATCTTGTTTTAAACCTTTTGCGTTAAATAAAACGTCTGCTAGGTTTGCATATGCTTGCAACTTAACGTGATTATTGCAATTATTCTCATTACTAATAATTGATTTCCATAAAACAATAGCCTTGCTGCGATTCGTTTCAAAGCCAAGTCCCTTAATATATATATAAGCCAAATCATATTGTGCATTCATAAAAACACATGGATCTATCTGATCTATTTGGGGATGATTCAAAATTATTTCTAATAATTCTTTTTGGGATTTATATTTTTGTTTAGCTAATAACTTCTTAGCTATATTATAAATATAATCTATATTTAAATATAACGGATCGATTAAATATAATCTTTTAATTAAAGTAACAACATTTTCAAGATTTTGTTCAACACCAAAACCTCCACTACCGTAAATATTTATAAGAAACTTCAACGCAAGCTTCTTGTCAGTATCAATAAGCAAATTACTATTTAATAATTCTTCGTTAAATAATTTCACTCTTTGATAATTTTTTTGGTTGCCTGCTTTACCTAAAAAGTAAATATTACTTAATACTAGCTTTGATTTTGTTATAAGATCACTCTTTTGACCTTTAACCCCAGAAAGACCACTTTCTAGTAGCTCTAATGCATTTTTATAATTACGCCCACCCAATCCAATCTTGCCGCTATAATAAGCAAGACCCATTTGCAATTTTTCTTGGGGCGATAATTTTGATAAAGCATCAAACTTCATGCTATTGGCATACGATCTTATATTCGCAGATGTTTCAGGGTTTGCAATTAATCTACTTAAAAGATCATAAACAAACTGGTTGTTGTCACCTAAATTAAAAAAAAACTTACCCAATTTAAACTGTGCACTAATATTCAATTTTTTTTGCATTGCGAACCATTTTAATACTTCAACAAGCTCCTTTGTAATAAGTTCGGGATTCAAATCACTATCAACAGGAATCAACCAATCTGCGTAATCCGAAAATTCATTTTGCGTCATAGCCTCTAGAAATATCTTTTCTGCAGGACGTTTAAGCATGTCATCTTCTGCGCCAATATATTTAAATAAATTCGGATCTTCACTTACTGGATTCAAAACATAATACTCAATTGGCTGTGTAATATTTTGCTGATTTAATGGATTTTTTCTATTCAATAACAACTTTGGATTTAATGCATGATGAAATGCATTAATTTTATAACCTCCAACTAAAAAATTTTTATTTAAAAGAAAAGCGTCATAATAATCTTTAATTACCTCACCATTAAGCTTAGTGGTTACTTGAGCAATTAAAAATGGAACATATTGCTCAAAATGTTCTTTGATTAATTCTTTAAATGTTTTACGGTATAAACTTTCAGTGCTATTAATATTCAAAGTTTTATCTGCAAATTCTATCGGTATTTCGTTAATATTTTGTAAAGCTTCAATAGCTTCTTTAAATTTTGCTTGTTTTTGTTGTTCTGGTGAAAGTGGCTGCGCTACTATTGGTGACGCAGATGCACTTGCAGACGCTGACGAAGTTGATGCTGCTAATTCTTCCTGACTTTGAATTGAGCTTGCTGCTTGTGTGCTTGCCGCTGTAGATGAACTTGAAACCGGTGGGGCATCTTGCATATTTTGATCTTCTGCTGCATAACAAGCAATTATAGCCATTAATGCTATAAATAATTTAATTTTCATGAAAACACCTTTATTTCAATAAATTTTAATACTCAATCTAATTTTACTATTGGCATTCTATATATTATTAAAATAAACTATTTATAACAAAGAAATCAATGGTTTATATGACTAATAGGATAGAATTTTAGCTTTGTCTTTTGTATTTACCCATAATTTGAGCAAATCCAAGAATATGGCTTTTAAATCTTTTATAGAAATCTGAGCTTTGATTATATGAATCCCTAAAGAAATCAGGGGTCATTTCCGGTGTTAACTCAATATTTTTATCTAATGCAAACAACGTAAAACAGTATGTATGCTCGCCTTGTGGTGGGCATACTCCCCCATACTTTAATTGATGAAAGTCATTTTGAAACTCTTTAGCTAAATTGGAAATTTTACTTTGAAATTTGATACCTTCAGGAATTTCATTCATTTCTGGGTCTATATTTAAAACTATCCAATGCACAAATGTCTTTCCTACTACTTTTTGGGCATCTGGGTCATCTACCACCAATACAAGATTTTTAGCCCCGACTGGGACATTTTGCCAACTTAAATTAGGTGATACATTTTGGCCATCACAGCTGTATTTTTTTGGAATTTCTTTTCCATTTTCAAAAGATGTACTTTTTAATGTAAAATTCATTCCAACTCCATTTAATTCATATACTATAAAATAGAATAAACTTAAATATAGCAAATACCTATTATTTAAATTCATTTGAAACCCCTTATCTTCTATATCTCAACAGTAACAAAGCTTAAAACTAAAAATCAAGAGTTTTATAAACATTTCTTGTTGAAATTTTACAAGTTGTAATTAACTCAAAATTTGGACATTGGGTATATCCTATTTCCAAATTTTCATGTAAAATAAAGATATAAGTTCAAAATAGAAAGAAAACAATGACCAGAGAAACGCAAGATACAACAATATTCCCTAATACCCTTTTAGTGGCAGTGGAAGCTCCATACAACAAAACTAAAGATATCAATTCTTATTTTGAAGAATTTAAAAACCTTGCAAAAAGTAATGGAATAGAAACAGAACATTTCATGCCAATGAAATTAAGAGAAATAGATTCAGCAACATTTTTAACTTCAGGAAAAGTTGAACAAATAACTGAATATTGCAAAAAACATGATATTGAAATGGTTATACTATCTGAACCTTTAACAACCAAACAAGAACGCAATTTGCGTGAAATTTGGGATGTAAGAGATGTAGTTGATAGAACTAAATTAATTCTTGAAATTTTCCAAAGAGCTGCCACAAGTGCAGAAGGTAAAATGCAGGTAGAGATTGCAATTCTACAAGTTCTTAAATCTAAAGTGGCTGGACGAGGCGTTGAGCTTTCTCAGCAAGCTGGCTTTATTGGTGCTCGTGGTCCCGGGGAAACATTAAAAGAAAAAGAAATGCGCTATTTAGATACTCAAATTGATACTTTAAAAGCTAAATTAGAAAAACTTTTAAAAGTGAGAGCAACTCAGCGCAAACAAAGATTAGTCAATAAAATTCCACAAATTTGTTTAGTTGGCTACACAAATGCCGGTAAATCTACAATTTTAAATACTTTAACAAAAGCCGGTGTTTTAGCAGAAGATAAACTGTTTGCAACATTAGATACGACTACACGTGAACTTTATATAAATCACCAGAAAAAAGGTGTAATTTCTGATACTGTTGGTTTTATTCAAATGCTACCTACAAAACTTATAGAAGCCTTTAAATCTACATTATCAGAATTACAACACGCTGACCTTTTACTTCACGTTGTTGATATTGCAGACCAAAATTGGGATTCACAAATTAAAGTAGTAAATTATATTCTTGAAGATTTAGAAGTTGATGCACAAATGTTATATGTGTTTAATAAAGCAGATAAAATTGAAATTACATATCAATTACAAGAAATGATGAATAGATTTCAGCCAAATGTCACTATTTCTGCTTTAACAAAAGACGGCATTAAACCTTTAATTGATTTTATAGAAACGTGGCAACCTGATTTGCAAGTAAGACTAAAAAAAGAACAAGAAGAACAAGATTAATTAAATAGCTACAAAAATTAATAAGCCAGTGTTTCCACTGGCTTATTAATTAGATTTATCTATATGTTAAAGACCAATCTGTAGTTGGTTCATCATCAACTAACTGCCATGGTGTTGCAGTTTCTGATTCAACTAACTGCCATGGTGTTGCTGATACTATTTCAGCTTGGATTGAACCTAAGCCTAATACTAACATAGCAAATAATAATAACTTTTTCATAATAGCCTCCTTTTTTTGACTAGTATTGCATTTCACCCTGAAATACATCTTAGTTTTAAGGTTAGCACAAGCGGCTTTTTAAAATCAAGCAAAAGTTTCAACCTGAATAACCAGGGTTGATTTTTATCCTAAAATTCCCAATTTTGAACCTGAAGCCAATTTTAGATATATTTTTATTGACAAATAGAAAACTATATATAAAATTAGTAGTAAATGGAGGTTTAAAATGAAAATAAAAAATTTACTAATACTTTCTATGCTTATCTTAAATTTCGCCTCGCTAAGGGCTTTTATAGTCAATTTGCAAGCATTAGACAACCAAAGTCAAATTGTTATTGAAGCAGGCGATGCCCATTTTGGCTGCCAAAAAAATTCAGACCATCCATCTTTAAGTAATTTAGAGATAAAATGCCTAAATAAAGCAGATGCTTTAAGCTTAGTAAATTTTGCTAAACAATTTCCAAAAGAGCAATCTCTTTTCATTTTAGAAGATATGTATTACCCACAAGGTAAAGATGGGTTTACAGACAATTTCTTTGTAAATTTGAGACAAAAAAATGAAGATTCAAACTTTTCAAATTGCATGAGCTATATTAATGATTTTATGAAAAACGAAGATTTAAAAACTGAAAACATTGAATTTAGACATGCTGTGTTTTTATATGCAAAAGGCCATACTTTAACATCTCAATTTGTGGACAGTATTTTTTATGTGATGAATGAAATACAAAATTATAATGACAATCCAATTGCCAATCAATACTACAAAGACTTAGTCGATTCTATTTTAACTAATAATAAAGAACTTTTAGATTTACTAAATAATAATAGCACAGCGAACATTGACCAAATAGAAGCTTTATTTGGTAAAGAACCATTTCGAAGTAATTTTAATAACTTTGTATTTGATTATTACCTTTTAATTGATGCAAAAATAATTCATACAATTTTACAACATAGCGATAAAAAATATATTTTTATCTGTGCTGGCAATAACCATTTAGAAAGAATGAATATTGTCTTAAAAGCATTAGATTATAATGAAAAATATAACTCTAATAACGCTGATATTCCAAACCCAATTAATGTGACCACTTCATTAAGCAAACTAGCTCTTATTAACCCAGAAATAGAATTTCCATATATTTCAATTTTCATCGCACTGCTTTTTGTACTTTCTGTTAGATACCCAACGCGATTTAGAATCATACATTTCCATACATTAAACCTTAATTCTAAAGTGGGGGCTTAAATGAAAATAAAAAATTTACTAATAGCTTCTATACTTACATTAAATTTTGCGTCACTTAATGCTTATATATTCAATTTAGAAGTTTTAGAAAATGGGTTAAGTAATAATAAACAATATGTTATCAAAGCAGGCGATGCCCATTTTGGTTGCCAAGAAGGTTATGAACACCCTACTTTAACTTGTAAAGAAATAACAAAAATAAATAAAACCCAAGCTTTAAGCATTGTAAATATCGCTGCAACTTCACCTAATGACAGCTTGTTTATTTTAGAAGATATGTATGAATACACTGGAAAAAATCAAAAAATAGAACAAATGTTTAATGAATATCGAGTATTAAATAAAAAAAATAATTTTTCAACATGTATGGATGATATAAATAATTTATGCAAAGAACAAAATATAGATGTAGCTAATATTGAATTTAGACATTCTAAAAGTCTTTTCTTTGCTAACTTAGAAACTACAGCAGATAAATTCCTTGAAGATTTTAACTGTTTAGTTAGCACTATTGAAAAATACAATGACAATGAAATTGCCAATAATTATTATTCAACAACAATAAATAGGCTGTTAGAGCAAAATAAAAAGTTATTAAATGTATTAGAAACAAATAAAGCTTCATATTTTAATCAAATTAAAGATCAAATATCAGAACTAGATTTAGACAACTTTAATGAAGACTTATGTGACTTAATAGACATACAAATAGTACATACAGTACTAAAACATAAAGATAAAAAATATATCTTTATATGCGCAGGCGATACGCATATACAAAGAATTAATAAGATATTAGAACAAATTAACTTTAAGACGATATATGCAGTAAAAGAATCTAATCTTGATTATCCTATAGATTTTAAAATTACTTTAAGCAAATTAGTCGTTGCTAACCATGAAGTAGAATCTCCATATATCTTTGTATTTATGTTACTAATATTTTTCTTATCTATTAAATTTCCAACACGATTTAGAATCTTACATTTTCATAATTTACAACTTAATTCAAAAATGGGGGATATAAAATGAAAATAAAAAATCTATTATTTTTTTCTATATTTATACTAAATTTTATATCACTTAATGCATTTATAGTAAATGTAGAGGCTTTAAAAAATCAATTAAATGATCAACATATTATTAAACTTGGAGATCTACATTATGGTTGTTCTGCAAATGAAGATTATAAACACCCTACATTGACTAACAATGAAATAGCAGAAATTAATAAAAAACAAGCTAGAGAAATAGTAAGTTTTTCAAAGCAATATCCAGCTCAAGATTGTTTATTTATAGTAGAAGATTTATACAATTACACAGGCAAAGTTAAAAAAATAGAAATAAATTTTTATGAAACCAGGTTAGATCACGAAAAAAACAACCTTACTAACTGCATGAGTTATATAAATGATGTATGCCAACAAGAACATATTGATATTGCCAATGTTGAATTTAGACAAAGCTATATTCTTTTTTTTGATACATTTGAAATTGATGCGGATCTGTTTCTTAAAGAATTTCAGGCAGCTATTAAAGAAATTAAAGAATACAATGATTCTAAAGAATTAAATAATTATTATAAACAAGTGATAAGCAGGATAGATAAGCAAAACAAAAAATTACTAACAAGTTTGAGAACATCTAATAAGAAATATTATAATGAAATTCAAAATCTAATATCAAATACACAAGTAGATCAATTTTGCGAAGATCTATGTGATTTAATAGATATCAAAATTATACATAATATATATAAGCATAAAAATAAAAAATATATCTTTGTTTGTGCTGGTGATACACATATACAAAGAATTAATAAATTATTAACAAAAATTAATTTTCACACGATATATAAATCGCCAGAATCTAGTGCTATATATCCTATAGATTTTAAAATTACTTTAAGCAAATTAGTCGTTGCTGACCCTGAAGTAGAATCCCCATATGTCTTTGTATTTATGTTACTAATGTTCTTCTTATCAATTAAATTTCCAACGCGATTTAGAGTCTTACATTTTCACAGCTTAAAGCTTATTTCTAAAATGGAGAAAATATCATGAAATTACACAAATTATTAATATTTATAATATCTTTAATAATATTCAATGCTACTTCACCTTATATCATAAAACTGGAAGCTTTGAAAAAAACTATTAATAAAAAAAAACAATATCTTATAAATGCAGGCGATATACATTTTGGAGCTAATAATTTACCTGGCTATAAACATCCAAAATTAGAGCGTAAAAAAATTGCTGATATTAATAAAAAGCATGCTCAAGCATTTTTTAATTTTACAAAAAAATTTTCAAAAAAAGATTGTCTATTTATTCTAGAAGATACATATAATTATCAAGGTAAATTAAAATATTTAAAAAAAAATCTAGAAAATACAAAAAAAATTAATCAAAATCATAATTTTTCAAACTGTATGAGTTTTATTAATGATCATTGCCAAAAAAACAAAATTAGCATTAAAAATATAGAATTCAGGCAAGGGCTTGGTGAATTTATGAATAATAAAATAAATGCAAAAGAATTTCTTATCGATTTTATTTTTATAATAAATGAAATTAAAAAATATAATGATGGAAAAATACTAAATAAATATTACTCTCAATTGATTAAGGATCTCTACAAAAAAAGCGGTAAATTAATAAAAATATTGTTAAACAATAAAAATAAATATTTCAAAGAATTAACTTCAAAAATTACTGAAAAAGAAGGCTTAACATTTTTGACGGATTACTTCAAATTAATTGATGCACGAATAGTACATACTATTTTTGTAAATAAAAATAAAAAATATATCTTTTTATGCGCAGGCTATAGACACATTGAAAATATTAATCCGGTATTAACTTCAATTAATTATAAAAAAACATTTTCAAAGCAAACACATCATTTGGTACCAACAAATGTGGGTTCTTACCAAAAAAATGTTATGGCATTGAAATAAAATTAAATCTTAATTCTAAAAAAGATTTTTTAATATAAAATAAGTTAATACCCTTTAATCTATTTGGTGAAAAATGTCGGACAAAATTCAAACGTTTAATGATTTCTTAGTTAACAATTTAAACCCTAATCAGTTAAAAGCTGTAAAGCAACGTGATGGAACACTTTTAGTAATTGCTGGTGCCGGATCGGGTAAAACACGAGTAATTACTGCACGTATAGCAAATTTAATGCTTAATGAAGGCGCGCAAGCTAGTTCAATTATTGCATTAACATTTACTAATAAAGCTGCTAAAGAAATGAAAACAAGAATCACAAGTTGGCTTGAGAATGCAAACGAAATTCCATTCGTAGGCACATTTCACTCCTTTTGTTTGCGACTACTTAAAAACCATTCTCATCTTTTAGAAATACCAAAATTTTCTATTTTAGATGATGACGATCAAAAGAAAATATTAGCAGATATTATTAAACGTAATAATTTAAATAAAAAGATAACACCAGATCAACTTTCTTTTCAAATTTCAACCTTAAAAAACAATTTAGCATTGGGTAATGCTGCATTTAGTTTTGAAAATAAAATGTTACAAGAATTATATTTAGCTTATGAAATTCAAAGAAAAGCAAATAGAAGCTTTGATTTTGATGATCTAATTATTGAAACATTAAAACTATTTATGAATAATAAATCATTTAAAGATTCATTTCAAAGTGCTATAAAACATGTTCTTGTAGACGAGTATCAAGATACAAGTGCAATACAACATGCATTACTTAAACAAATAGCTCAGACTTCAACCAAAGAATTTGCAGTAGAATCTCTTTGCATAGTTGGTGACGAAGACCAATCAGTATATTCATGGCGCGGTGCAAACGTTGACAACATAGTATTTTTTCACAAAGATTTCCCAAAAGCAATCACAATTAAGATTGAACAAAATTATAGATCAGTAAAACCAATTCTGGATATTGCAAACAAAGTAATTAGCCACAATAAAAATAGAAATCCAAAAAACTTATGGTCAGATAAACAAGCAAAAAACAGAGTTGTAATAGCTTCTTGCACTTCTGAATATCAAGAAGGCGAAATGATCGCCAACTTATTTAATACTGTAATGCAACAAAAAAAATACAATTCTATGGCAGTACTTTATAGAGCGCATTATCAATCGCGTGCAATTGAAGAAGCATTATTAAAGCATTCTATTCCATATAAAATTATTGGTGGCATCCAGTTCTATGAAAGAAAAGAAATAAAAGATTTATTGGCTTACTTAAGATTAATGGTAAACCCTTACGACAGAGTATCATTCTTTCGCGTAGTTAATTGCCCACCAAGAAGATTGGGTGATAAATTTGAAGAAGAATTTTATAACCTTTGGGAAAAGCAACCATTACTTAACTTTAAAGAAGTAGCGCAGAAATTGATTGATGAACAAACCTTAGTAAAAACCAAAGAAGAATCTCTATTAAGTTTTATTAAATTATTTGAAGGTTTTGATTTTGCGACACAAGCGACTTCTAAAGTAATTAACTTAGATTTAACTAACGATGAAGATGAAGAATCAGGAAACGCAGGACCAAGTCCATTTGATATGACAGAAGATAATACAGCTGCATTATCTATTGCTAAAGAAGATAAAAAAACTGACAAGGCAACGCCTTGCAATGCTTTAAATCATATAATTCAAAAAACACAGTATTTAAGTTATTTACAAGCAAGTTTTGAACCAAATGAAGCTGAATCTAAAATAGAAAACGTTAGAGAATTAATACGTGCAGCATCACATTTTGAAGAGAGAGCAATAAATTCTGTATCAGAATTTTTAGAACAAATTGCATTGTTAAAAGAAAAAATGCAAGAAAGCAAAGAGACAGATAACGATGTTAAGCTAATGACATTGCATGGCGCAAAAGGCCTTGAATTTGACGTAGTAACAATAGCAGGCTTAGAAGAAGGTATAATTCCAAGCAATAGATCTCTAGAACGCGAAGAAGCGCTAGAAGAAGAACGTCGTTTATTTTATGTAGGTATAACTAGAGCAAAAGAATTTTTAGTTTTATCAAAAACTCTTTATAGAAAAACTTATGGCCAAACTTTATACCAAGCTTCATCACGCTTTTTAGATGAGGTACCTGAAAATTTAGTTCAACGACAAGATTGCAATTATTGGACCAACTTACAATTTGAACATTACTTTGCTAATTGGTTGGGTTATATTAAACCAGAAAATGTTGTATTAACATTTGGATCTTCACGCTCATATAATGAAGCTCCTAAACCAACTTTTAAATCTACTGAAAAGGTTACACCAAGCACTTTTTCAAGCAGACCCAAATTAGAACCTGCATGGCGCCCTAATAGGACTGTAAAACATAAAGAATTTGGCTTAGGTATTATTCAAGAAGTTAATGATCGGGGCAATGGTAAGCTTATTATTACTACTAAATTTGGAACAGGAATTAAAAAAATTGATTCTACATTTTTAGAAATTATATAAAATAAATATTATAGTGTAATTCATTAACTTTAGCAGCGAAACCATGTTTAAAAAAATTTTAGTTTTTTCATTTCTTATCATATCAACAATAGCCTTAAACTGCGCGGAACCATCACCAAAAATAGATGTAAACTTCTCGCAACCCTCGCAAGTGTTAGCAACCATTGCTAAAATAAGTTTGAAAAATACTACACATGATAAAGTAACTTTGCCTTGGCCTGACATAGCAAAACTATTCATTTGCGACCGTAGCTGGTCAAGGTCATGCAGCCAAACCGTTATTGTTCGTTTTTCCCATAAAACAACCAAAGAAGGTCTAGAAAATTACTTATCAGCTTTTAACCCAAATCTTGAGTTTATTGTATCACAAGATCAAATATGTAATTTTGAACAAACTATTCTTAAAATAGAGTTTAATGATTATATATGCGATATTAACAAATTAGACTATTTAGAACATAACCTAAAATGTAAAATACTTTTATCATGCGATGGCTGTTTATCACATGGACCAACAATTGTATGTCTATTTAATGAAAAATTAGATCCTAAATATATCAAAGAATTGTCAAGGTATATTCCTCTCAGCTATAACTGTAGTGGTTTCGAAATACTAAAAACAATTTGGAACGAAAATTAAAAAATTTAGTTCAGAATTTTTAGAAATCATATGACTCAAAAAGGAACTTTATGAAAAAAGCATGGTTAATTATTTTATCAATTTTTATTAATTATAATTTAGCAGCTGTTAGTGCAGTAGAAAGTTTTACAAGAATTAGGATAGAATTTTTTCATTTCGCTGATTTAGAAACTTTTATTGATGAATCTATTAATTTGCCTGGCGATGTTTGGTACAACTCATCTGAATTATTGCCCTTTCACCCAAACATACTACCTTATATAATTTTTAGATTCGAAGAACCAATTTCAAAAGCATATATTGAGCGTGTTATACATGAGTTTATACATGTTGATATTAAAAAATTAGTTTTCTAGAGAAGATACAAAATATTGAGCAACTATTTGATGAACATATAACCGCTATTTGCCAATATACTATTATTAATCCAGATTAATAAACATTCTTTAATAATTTGCCATATTTACTATTTGTAAGAAATGTTGATTTTGCGCTTGCCAGTATGGTAAACTTAGGTTAATATAAAAACCTTGAACATTTTTAAAGGAAAATTTTATGAAAAAGATTGTTTTTACTCTGATATTATTAGTTTTTAACGTTGTTTCTGTTCTTAATGGTTCTGAATGTGGTAATTGCCCAAACTGCCTTGCTAAAAAAGCATTTATAGCTGCGCAAGAACAGCAAGCTTCTCAGCAAAGAAATACCTTTCAGTTAGTTCCTAAAAAAATGACTGCTGAGCAAATAAATGCACAAGTAGTTGCTTGGGAAAGACATAAAGCCATTGAATCAGGACAACCTTTTGATGAAAGACAAGTTATAGTGGGTTATAAATCTAAAAACCCAATGCCTTTATCAGCACTATCACATCTTAAATATGAAGAAATTAAAAATGTCACGTATCAACAATTAAATGAAGGATCAATTACAACAGAGTATTATAATAATATTATATCAAGAGCAAAAGCGAGATACATAGACCCTTTTTATAAAAAACACCAGGTTGGTACACTTTCAAGCGGAAAGCCTAAATTTAAGAACATCAGAATAAACCCTACACCTGAACACGCTCAGAGTTTAATACAAGAATTAAATCAAAGTGTAATTCCTAATAATGCGCAAGCAAGTTCATTTGCTGCTGCAGCATCTTACACTAAACAGGAAGAAAATAAAGAACAGGAAGATTTAATGGAACAATAATTATTCTTTAATAATTTTTCCATATTTACTATAATACCCTACTTGTTTTCTATGTTTTTCATTATCTATATAAACATCACATTCTGGTATTGGACGTGCATATAAATGTAAACTTATAGCAGGATCTTGATTAAGATTTTCAACTGCATGAATATATGCCGGACCATCTACATAACCTTGGTCAGCTTGTGTTTCATTTAATTTTATTAATTGATTATCTTTTTCATCGTAATTAATTATATTTACAGAACCTAATTCTACTTTAAACCAACATTTTTCACCTTCATGTCCATGAGCAGGTGCCTTATGGCCAGGCATCCAACATAAAACTACTAATTCAAATTCAGGTGAATAATAAATTAAATTTCTTGTGTAAAACTCATTCTTAAAAAACAAATATGGTGTTAAATCATCTAAGAACGAACCCTGTTGTTTAAAAAACGCCGTAGTTTCTTCTGCAGGAAAATCTTGCTTTGAAAATTCTTTTAATTGATCTATAAATTTCTTTAACATATTATGCTTCTTTTTATAATTGGTTATAATTAAAAATAATAAATCAATAATAACTATAAAATCAATAATTAAAATGAATAAAAACATACACAATTTATCGCGCGCGATAATTATAAAAGACAATCACTTACTAGTGGCGAATAACCCAAAAGCAGAATTTGATTTTTGCTATTTGCCAGGTGGGCATATTGAGCATTATGAAAGTGCACAAGAATGTTTATTACGTGAACTTGAAGAAGAAATCGGCAACCTAAATTTTAAGATTGAACGTTTTTTAGGATGCCTTGAATATTCTTTTATTCCTGAAAAAAGAGATGATTTAAAATGTCATGCACATGAATATAATTTTCATTTCTTAGTTGATTGCAAAGAACTAAATATAAATCAAATTCCTGTTCAAATAGAAAAAGTAGCTTTTAAATGGATTAATTTAGATAAAATAAATGATGTGAATTTGCTTCCCGGGCCATTAAAAAAATTATTGCCATTATGGCTCAAACTTAATTTAGATGACGCATTTGCAAGCCAAATGACTAAACTATAACTTTGAAGGCATTAACATATTGTTATCTATCATGATTTTTAAACTACAATATAAACAATACAAATCATTAAATGCATCGAGCATTGCTTTGTTATATATTGCGTCATAAAACATATTATTAGGAACATGAACTTGAATGCGGGAATTTAATGAATTTTTGTAAAAACCTTGCCCTAAATTCCTGATTTGTTGAATCACTGTTAACACACTTGCAGGCATTTTTTTTAAATATGCAATTTCATTTTGTGTATATTGGCGATAGAACTGAGAACCAAACATTTGGGAATTGCGACAACCCATTTTATATAATTCACCATATGCAACAACTTTATCAAATGCCCATTTTTGA
Source organism: Candidatus Babeliales bacterium (assembly GCA_031292305.1). Lineage (GTDB taxonomy): Bacteria > Babelota > Babeliae > Babelales > JABDEC01 > JARLHJ01. The sequence continues at coordinate 23,612 of JARLHJ010000047.1, read as the reverse complement.
ACCAAAGTTTTTTCATTTATATTTAGTCTATTAAAAACGTTTTTGCATTGTAAAACTATATTTTGCGATGGATTTATTGCCTCACTTGCAATAATTGGCAAAACAAAAAAACTTAAAAAAACTAATACTTTTTTTATCATATCATCCTCGCAAATACCAAACCATCAACAACATCCTTCTAGCATAGTAAAGTTTGACAAAATTGCCAAGCTGTAATTTATGAGATTGGTATACGCGAGTTAATATAGTTTTATAATTTACTTTGTATTGCCTTATTGTTTATTACTAATAATAAAGCTTCATAATATTCTAAAATAATTTTTATAGCTTTTAGTTGGGCTTCTTTATAAAAACTCGAAAATATCAAAGATTCATCAAACTGGCCTAACTTATGGTCAACAATTTGTTTAAAAACTGCTTTTGAAAAAACATTGATGTTTTTTGTCGCTTGGGTAGCATTATAATCCATTTCTGCCTGGATTTCTCTCTGCTTATCATCTGCTTTAAAAAAATTAGCCAATTCAGTTAAACAAACTTGCGAGTCTGCTAAAATTTTCTTAGTTTTATCTATTCTGTATAAAATCCAATTTTTTACATAATCATGTTGGTTACTTCGTAACATTAGAAACACAGTTAAATGCCAATTTTTAACAAGTTTTTTAAAATCAACTTCTTGTGAAAAAACATTTAAAACAAAAAATATAGCTAAAATTATTTTTTTCATCTTAGTCTCTATTTATAAATTCAACTAACTTATCAATCTCAATCAATTCAGCAGTCGACTTAGCGCGTTCCTTAACCTCAACAGAATTTTGTGCCAAAGTTTTAGCACTGATTACAATGCGTAAAGGTATTCCAATTAAATCAGAATCAGCAAATTTTTGCCCAGCTTGTACACCAGCTCTATCATCATATAAAACTTCAATACCAACACGTTGTAAATCTAAATATAATTGCTCAGCTTTTTCAATTTCAGCTTCTTCTCGTGCCAATGAAATTAAATGCACATGAAATGGCGCAACTTCTTTTGGCCAAATTATACCTTTTTCATCATGTAAAATTTCTACAATAGAACCCATTAAGCGTGAAGTTCCTAAGCCATAACAACCCATTACAACAGGTTGTTGTTTACCTTCTTTATCCGTAAAAGCCAAACTAAATGCATCAGAAAAGCGCTGCATCAATTTAAAAATATTACCAACTTCAATCGCTTTTTCTTCTTTTAGATCTTGATTGCCACAAACCGGACAACTACTTTGATCAGCAATTATTTCTTTGTTAATTGCAATTTTACATTTTAGACATACGTGCACTATATCTTCACCATATTGTGTAACTGTTTGAAATTCATGTGAATATTTACTAAAAATTCCACCAGAAGCAAAAGTTAAATATGTAAGCTCACCTAGACCGCAACGTTCAAAAATTCTTAAATAAGTTGTTATTACTTTATCATAATATTCATCTAAATCTTTTTCATTAGTATGAAATGAATAAAGATCTTTCATTCTAAATTCACGCCCACGTAAAAGACCAGATTTTGCACGTGCTTCATTTCTAAATTTTGTTTGAATTTGATATACATATTGTGGCAAATCTTTATAAGACTGAATATATTGGCCTACTAAAGGCGTAATAATTTCTTCGTGTGTTGGCCCTAAAGCTAAATCTCGATCGCCTGCACCTTTTAACTTAAATAATATGTCTACCTTATCCCAACGTTGCGTTTGCAACCAATTTTCTTTAGGCTGCAGACCTGACATTAAAATTTCTTGACCTGCAAGCTTATTCATTTCTTGACGTACTATATTTTCTATCTTAGTCAACACGCGTAAACCTAATGGTAAGTAAGAATATACACCTGACATTAGTTTAGATACAAAGCCTGCACGTTCTAATAACTGTGCGTTTATACTTGGTTCTTGTTCTGATATCGTCTTTTTGGTTTTAGTAAATAATTGCGATTGTTTCATATTGTCCTTAAAATCATTGAATTTTTTATTAATTATAAACCATTCTAAAGTTAGTACAAATTTACAATTAAAGGAGTAATTTTTATGTGTTTTTCAGCTCAAGCCAGTTTTATAGCTTCAGGTACTTTACTTTTAATTGCTTCATTAACATTCAAAAATGTTAAATCTCCAAAATTAATTCCTTTAGCTTTAATCCCAGTTTTTTTTGCAATACAACAATTTGCAGAAGGCATGCTCTGGGTAATTTTAACCAATGAGACTTATTTACAGTTTAAAAACTTGGCGATCTATACATTTCTCTTTTTTGCATATATTTTTTGGCCATTATGGATGCCATTCGCTTTACTTAAAATAGAACCAAAAGAACGCCAACAGAAATTGTTATTAGTTTCTTTTGGCGTTGGCCTATTAGTTTCAGCATATAATTTATATTATTTATTATTTTACGGCGCACAGGCAAAAGTAGAAGCTCACCACATCTGTTACAATATTGACCTAACTGCAATACAAAGCCAAATAGATTTACTTTTATACTGGCTTGCATCTACTTTACCATTTTTTATTTCTAGCGTTAAATATATGCGCTTTCTGGGTATTGCAATTACTATTGCATTAATTTTTACTTATATTGCTTATATAAAATTCTTCACCTCTGTCTGGTGTTTTTTTGGTGCAATATTATCGGTGTTTGTTTATTTTATTATATCAAAACCATTAACCAAAAGGGTCTAATGAAAAATTTAATTATTGCGCTATTAATTTCATTAAGCATTAGTGCGTCTGAAAAGAAATTACCTAAAGGTGTACCACATACAAATCCTCCATGTTGTTACAATAAAGCTGATGGTCAAGTTTGTTCTAATAGTGACGAATGTAGGGGTTCTTGCAAAAAAGAAACTCTTCTTTCTGATAAAGGTATATGTATAAATCAAGCCAAATACTGCGATTTATCTAAATGCCAGTTTTCAAAAAATGAACAACCCAAGTGTTGTTTACAAAAAAGTGATGGAAGAATTTGTAACAATAGTGATGAATGTAGAGGCTCTTGTCAACGTGAAAAACGCACAAAATCAAATTCTATGAGTAGCTATGATCCTAGTAAAGTATGCGTAAATCAAGAAAAATATTGCGATATTAAAAGATGTAAATAAAATTAGGCACCAATAAACAATTGTTTATTGGTGCCTAAAAATCAATTTAGATTAGAACATTTAAAATCAATCACCGATATTTGCATCATCCAAAGCTTTTTCATCAATAGCCATTTGTCTGCCATGCATTACTACATTTACTTTAGCACCTAAAGGACCACCTTTAGACAATAAGGCTTTTTTATCTTTTAACATATTTTCTACGTTAGTGCTTGAAGTGAAAAGAAGATCTCTACCAATAACTTTGCCATTAGATAACCTAACACCATCACCAGGCACAATATAATAACCTTTTGAGCCTTGCACTATTTGATATAACTTATCTTGTACGCGTGGGTTAAATGGTGCATAAGGCCCCTGCCATTTATTAGGATGTTCTAAAATTATTGAACCAACTTCATTACCTACAAATTTTTCTACATTCAAAAAATCGATATAATTTTTATCATGTTCAAAATTTAAAATTATGCAATCTTGACCAATATTTTTAAAAATAGATTCTAGTTTTGCAATATCCCGTACTATTAAATTATCTACATATTGTGGTGAATAATAAAGCAATACCCCAACTGTTATACTAAATAAAATTGCTAATAAAAAACCTGTACTTATTGGTATAATATTCTTTTTTAGTTCCATTCTATCTCCTATATTTGTTCCCTCGTACATCCCTGCTGCCCGGCGTAGCTTTATGCAAAACCTTGAAGCAATACGTAGCAGAGTCGAAGGATAAAAGATAAAATACACCATAATTTTAATAAATAAAAACAATATTATTATTTTTTATGATTCTGCTTTATAGAAGGTAGTTTTGAACTTTTAAAATAAGTCAGAGTCTAAGAAACACAAACATTTAATTTCAAATTAATTATTTCATCAGTGCTAGAAACTATTTCACTAGTTACCATATAATTATTATTATTTTCGAATTTAATCCAAGCTGATTGCCCACAAAATATTTTTTTACCAATTAAGTTATAACAAGAAATTTGAAAATATTGCGCTTGAAGTACTGATACCAAAAGGCCATTTGGTTGTGTAAAATCTTCCAATTTAATTGTTTTACTAGAATCAGCATCTATCAAAACTAAATTACCATTTTGCTCATGTAAAGATTCTAAAAAACCTGTTTCTATTTTTATATTATTCATAAAAAAAGCTACAGGTGCAAATCTTATCACCATGCAATAATTTGTTCTATTTATAACTGTAAAATTTTTACAATCTAAAACAAAACCTGCATTTCCCATTCTACGTTTAGAAATAATATAACCATCATCTAATGCCCACAAAGAGTTAATACAACAAAGTAAATACATCAGAGAAATTAATTTTTTCATTTTGGGAACCTATAATAATTTTTGCTTTTTGAATATATTTTAGATTTTTATATTACCACAAGCATTTAATTATTAAAAGTAATTTAACAACATGGCAGACTTAACTTCTTTTAAAGTTTGCTCAGCAACCACCAAAGTTTTTTCAGTTCCCTGCTTTAGAATTTGCATAACATATTCAGGGTCTTTAGCCAGTTCAATGCGTCGTTCGCGAATTGGTGTCAAAAAGTTATTCAAAACTTCAAACAAATATTTTTTTAAAACAACATCACCCAAGCCACCACGTTGATAATGTTCTTTTAATTCTTGTACACGTGCTTTATCTTTATCAAAAACGTCTAAGTAAGTAAAAACAGAATTGCCTTCAACTTTGCCCGGATCTTCAACACGTAAATGACCAGAATCTGTGTACATTTTCATAACTTTTTTTTGCAACTCTTCTTGCGTATCACCTAAATAAATTGCATTGTTTAATGATTTGCTCATTTTTGCTTTTCCATCAATACCTGATAAGCGAGGAGTTTGACTTAATGCAATTTTAACTTCACAAAGCACATCTGTTTTATAGTGGTAATTAAAACTTCGTACAATTTCATTTGTTTGTTCTATCATAGGTGCTTGGTCCTCACCTACCGGAACTAACGTTGCTTTTACAACTGTAATATCAGCCGCTTGACTAACAGGATACATAAAAAAACCTGCTGGTATAGATTCGCCAAAACCCTTTTGGTGAATTTCATTTTTAACCGTAGGGTTACGCGCCAATCGATTGACTGTTACCAAATTTAAATAAAAAACAGTGAGATCTGCAATTTGGGGAATAAGAGATTGAATAAAAATTGTAGATTTATTTGGATCAATACCAATTGCTAAATAATCTAAAGCTACTTGTAAAACATTTTCTCTGACTTTTTCCGGATGTGCATAATTATCAGTTAAAGCTTGCACATCTGCAATCATAATATATTGCTTATGGGCGTCTTGTAATTGTATTCTATTTTCTAATGACCCAACATAATGACCTAAATGCAATGGACCTGTTGGACGGTCCCCTGTTAATATTATTTCTTGTTTCACAAATACCCTAGTTTTTTTTATAAATTTTTAATAATTATATAAGTATAAATATTATAAAAAAAAGGAACATACATGTCATACAAAATAAAAATAATCTTACTTTTTACAATTATATATTGTAATGCTACAACTGACATCATAACAGAACAGCAAATGGAACAAATTTTAAAAACTAAAAAAATTGTAGTAGCCAATTTCCATGGAGAAAAGTGGTGTCCAGATAGTCAAAGATATAAAAAACCTTTTAGCAAATTAGAAGAAAAGCACTTTAGAATAGCCACTTTTATTAAACTTGATAAAGACAAACTTAAAGATTTATTTAAAAAATATAATGTTGGATCCGTCCCACAAACTATAATTTTTAAGTTTGCAAATGAAGTGTTTAGAACTGGGTCTACAGATAAATTTTTTATAGAAGACAAACTTATTGATAGTTTGAAAAATATTAAATAAGATCGAATTATATTAACCCCTATTTAAAAAAGGAGTCCTATGCGTACATTACAATTAATAACTCTTACTATGCTTGCAGTAGCATTAAACTTACAAGCAGGTGTAAAAGAAGTTACAACAGAAAGTGATATAAACAAAGATGGCTATGCGATTGTAAAATTTTATGCTGACTGGTGCCCACCCTGCAAAGCATTCAAGCCAGACTTTGAAGAATTAGCGAAAAAGTATTCTGACAAAGGTAACTTCTATGCTGTAAATGTAGATACACAAACAGATGTCTCATCCAAATATAATATTCAATCACTTCCTACTATAGGAATTTTACTAGATAATAAATTAGTGGAAAAAGTAGGCAGAGGCGAATTAGAAGAAAAGCTACAAAATTTAAAAGCTCCCACTAAAAAAGTTGAAGTTAAAAAAGAAGTTACAAAAAGAAAAATGTCAGTTGTTACAGAAACAAAAACTGTTAAAAAGCAAAAGAAGTCTTGCGCTGATTGCGATTGCAACAAAAAATAAAAAGGAAAATAGATGAAAACAAAATTAATTTATAGCATACTTTTACTTGCCTCTTTTAACACTTATGGCATTGTAAAACAATACACTAATGAATCTGATATAGCCAAAGATAAAGTAGCTGTAGTAAAATGCTTTGCAAATTGGTGCGGTGCGTGTAAAGCATTTGCTCAACCTTATGAAACATTAGCAAATGAAAATGCAAATGATGCAACTTTTTATGAAGTTGATGCAGATACTCCAGCTGGAAAAGAATTTTCTGGCAAATATCAAGTTCCAGGATTTCCTACAATGGTTGTCTTTAATTTAGGAAAACCTGTTGGAGAAAAAATTGTTGGTGGAAACCAAGATTTAATAAAAGAAAGAATAAAAGAAGCCAAAAATACACCTGTAGAAAAATCAGCAGCGCAAGTAAGTGTAGCCAAAAAAGAATGTGGCATAACACAAGAAGCTACTAGCAGTGCTTATTTTAAAAAACCTGGAATTGTAGTTGTTAAATTTTATGGTGATAGTTGCCAATTCTGTGGTCCATATGCAAAAAACTTTGAAGAAGTTGCGCAAGAATATTCATCTTTTGCTACATTTTTTCAAGTTGATGTCGATAAGTATCCTGACATAAAAATTGAATATAATGTTGATGGATTACCTAGAACGTTGGTTTTAGATTCAGGTAAAGTTGTTGACACAGTTAGAGGCGATAATGCTGACAAATTACGTAGAACTTTAAAAGCATTAAAAAATGGAACACCTATTTATCAATCTAAAGTTACAATAGAAGATGGCGACAAGCCAGCTAGAGTAAGACAGGTAACCAAAAAACAAGTAAGAAAGCCGGTAAAAAACAGAAAGCCTACAAAAAGAAAACGCGTTGTAGAAGTTGAAGAATATGAAGAATTAGAAGATTAAATTTTAATTTTTTATTAAATTGGGGAGGCAAAATGCCTCCCTTTTTATTTTGCTAAAATTATTTTAGGAAATGGGTGGTAAATAAACAAATCTTTAGTATCTTCATAGAATTTTTCTAAATCAGTATTTACACAATCTGACATTTGTTTTCTGGTTATTTTACCATCTAAAAAACTTCTTAATTTATCAGTACCCACTAATTTATTAAATGTAGGTGAATAAGTAAATTTCATACCATTACTTTTGAAAAACTGACAAATATCAACCAAAGTGTTAAAAGCTGAAAATTCATTAATATTTTCTATCTTTATCTTGACCCCTGAATATTTTTCACCATCTTTTTCACATGCAGTAATATTTGTTTTAACGTTTTTTGAAGGTAAAAGTTTACGCAATTCATACCATCTAACTAATGGAATTTCTAATGAATTTGGTAATACTAAATTTTGAAATGCTTTATCAGTACCTACTCCAACATTAAATGGCCTAATCCCCTCACCTAAAATACATAAAAAACTATAGCCAAAGCATGAATCTAGCGTTTTTATATTTGGAGAAAGAAACATTGGTAATTTATTATTCAAACCTTGTGTACGATTATAATCTTGCATTGGAGCTACTGTTAATCGAATAGGCTTTTTAATTCTAAATTTTTTAAAATATTTAGCTATTTCACCAATAGTCATTGCATGGCGTAATGGAACTGGCGCTATTGAAATAAATGATAAATATTCACTGCTTACTAATGGACCTTCCATTACATAACCTAGTGGATTTGGCCTATCTAAAACAATAAATTCCTTATCAAATTCTGCTGCAATTTCCATCATTTTAAATAAAACAGATATATATGTATAATGTCGCATGCCTGAATCTTGCATATCAAATATAAAAGCATCTATATCTTTTAAATCTTTTTCTACAAACTTTCTAAATCTACTATTTCCTAAATATAAACTTACAACCGGCAAAGATGTTTTTTCATCTAAGGTATTATCTACTTTTTTATCAGCTAGTGCTTTCCCAGATATTCCGTGTTCTGGACCATATAATGTAGTAATATTGTAGCCTTGAGCGATAAGAAGATCTATATTTCTTTTGCCTGCTTGATCTATACCTGTTTGATTAGTAATTAAACCTATATTTAATGGATTTCCATTCTTTCCAAATTTTAAATGTAACATTAATTTTTTAGGAATATTTTCTAAACCTAGCTTAAAATTAACAAATACTTTAGGTTCTAATACTACTTTGTCTGTCGGGGCATATAAAAGAAAAAATTTTGGAATACAAAATATAGCCGCAAATATAAATAATATTTTAAATAATAAAAAAACCTGTTGCACAACTGACTTTAAGAACAATAACATCTTCATACTCCCCAATTATTTTTTCTTGTTAATAGGATAACAATTTAATTTATTAAATATCAATAAATTACAAATGTTTTTAAAAAAAATCATTCAAATCTATCATAATATTGCGTGTTGCACAATTAAAATGTAAAAAATAAATTAATATTAAAAAATTAAAACTATAAATTTAAAGTCTTTTTTATTTCAGAGAATTATTTGCTGCTTGGATTTTTAAAATTAAACTCTTTTAAGTTGGTGTTGCGAATTAGTAGTCTCATTGAGAGTTAAAACAAACTCTTCTCACTCCGTTCGTGCTGAAGGTAGCGAACAAAGTGAGCGAACTCTAAGCATATATTTGAATTGACCCTTCAAGTCCATTCGCTTCGCTCCTTACCTTCAGGGCGAACGGGGGACAGGGATAAAACCATGAACTCAAAAATATTTTTAATATTATTACTAATTTCGTGTCAACTTTTTGCAGATTGGGCGCAAGAAACCTTGAACAAGCTCTCTTTGGAAGAAAAAATAGCTCAACTTTTTATAATAAAAGTTAATAATAGTGATTTTACAAATAATAAAAATGATACCATACAAGATCAAATAATAAATTCACCAGAAAAAATGAGACGACAAGAAACAATAAGACTGATAAAAAAATATAAGATAGGTGGGGTCCACTTAGTTTGCTATGGAACAATTTCAAGCTGTTACAACACAATAAAGAAATTCCAGAGATTAAGTAAATTACCCTTATTAATAAGCCAAGATTTTGAATGGGGTTTAGGAATGCGTTTGACCGATGCTATTTCATTTCCAAAAAATATGACATTAGGAGCGATACAAAACAATAATTTAATTTATGACAAAGCAAAAGAAATTGGACGTCAATGCAAACTTCTTGGAGTTCATATAAATTTTGGACCAGTTGTGGATATAAATACCAATCATTTGAATCCTGTAATTAATGATAGATCTTTTGGGGACGATAAAGAAAATGTAACCCAAAAAGCATTACAGGTAATGTCAGGATTACAAGATGAAAATATAATAGCTTGTGCAAAACATTTTCCAGGACACGGTGATACAGCTTTAGATTCACATAAATATTTACCAATAATTAACCATGATTTAGCGAGATTAAAATCTATAGAGCTCTACCCATTTAAACAACTTATTAATAAAGGCGTAAAAGCTATTATGTCAGCACACATAGACGTACCAGCTATTGATGCTCGCCCAAATAGGTCAATAACTTTTTCAAAAAAAGGTATAACTGATTTACTTCAAACACAATTAGGGTTTAAAGGCCTAATTATTACAGATGATTTAGATATGAAAGCAATAACCAATTTTTTCAAACCCGAAGAAATTGCACTGGAAGCTTTTAAAGCCGGAAATGATATTTTATTAATGTCGAAAGATATTGAAACTGCTATAAAATCATTAAAAGATGCTATAGAAAAAAAAATAATTTCTGAAACTGAATTAAATAGACGTGTTCTTAAAATTTTAAAAACTAAACAAGATTTAGGATTAGATAAAAATAGATTTGCACCAAATTATAGTTATAAAAACTTCTTTACGCCACAGGCTAAAAAATTAAAAGAAACACTTTTTGAATCTTCGATAACTATCGCTCGCGATCTTAATCATTTAATTCCTGTACAAAAATGCAAACGGACAACTTATATAGAATTAAATAAAACTACTACTAAAGAATATATAGCTAATCTAAATAAACAAGTTAAGGGCGAACAAAATATTATTATTAGTTTATTTGATTTGAATAAATCAGATCATACAAATTATGGATTAACAACGCATATACTAGAATTCTTAAATAATTTAGCAAAAACTAAGAAAAATATAATTTTAATAATTTATGGAACACCATATAGCTTAAAATTATTTAAAAATTATAAAACTATAATAGTTGCGTATGAAGACCATAAATATGCCCAAAATGCGGTTGATAAAATTCTTACAGGTAAATTAAAGGCGATTGGAAAGTTACCTATAAAGATTTGACTTGATCACAATTCCATACAATAATCTTTACATGAAAAAAATAAATATTTTTTACAGCTTATTATTTTGCATGTCTCAGATATCAGGGTATGGCTTGCCATCATTAAATTTAGGAAACACAAACTTTCTAGATGGTGGGCCAATCAGACCAAGTCCGGGCTTTTATTTCTTTCAATACTTTGATTCTTATTATTCAAACAAATTTACAGATAACAATGGAAATAAATTAAAGGGTTTAAATAAACCACACTTTAATTATTTTGCAGGAGCAACACAATTAGTATACCAAACAAAAGATGATTTTTTTTTACGCGCAGCGGGCGGAGTAAGCTTTATCGTCCCTTATTGTATATCTACACATATAAATAAAAACGATCTAGGAATTATTGATAGAGGTAAAGGTTTAGGAAATATTCAAATTGGTGGTTATTTACAATGGAAACCAATCAATATTAATAACAGGCCATTATTTGTGCATAGATTGGAAGTAGATTTTATGATTCCGCAAAATACAAAAGAATTAAAAAATATTATTTACCCTGCAGCAACTTTTTTTTACATAGACATCTATTGGGCAGCAACTTTATATCTTACTGAAAAATTGGCATTATCATGGCGAATTAATTATTTAAACACATTTAAAGACAAAATAAATGACCAAAAAATTGGAAATGCCATATACACAAATTACAGCCTTGCTTACCAAACAACTGAAAAATTATGGTTAGGTATTAACGGTTATTACCTAGAACAACTTCAAAATAACAAATTTTTAGGTAAAGTTACACCTGAAACAAAAGAACGTACTCTTGGCATTGGCCCTGGCGGCGTATATTTCTTTTCCCAAGATTTTGTACTCTTTGGCCACCTATATTTTGAAAGCTTAACCCGAAATAGACCTCAAGGGGCTAAGCTAGCTGCTAATATTGTAATCCATTTTTAGACAAACTATTGCTTTTACAAAGCCAAATCTGATACATTTAGTTTATAATAGTAATATTTTTATTAAAATGGAGTTAATATGAAAAAGAATATTCGTAAAAGTATGGGATTAGTAGGCTTAATTTTATCAGTATGCTTATTATCTATCTCAGTAATGCAAGCCAAAAAACACAATAAATCAAGAGCTTCTTGCGGCACTAAAAATAGCTGTGCAGATTTAAATAACAAATGCCAATGTTTCTGTGCATTTAAACACGAAAAAGGCGAATATAGAGATAAAATGCCAAAACAAGATGAACCAGTATTTTTTGCTGATCCAAATAAAGACAAATTTGGTAAGGGTTGTTATTGCGCGTCACGAGACATAAAAGTCTTAGAAGCAGTAGCTAATGGTATGCCAATTTATAAAGCTAGAGAAAAATATAAAAATTATTATAGCCCTAGTGAAAAAGTAAAAAGAGCGGCTAGTAGATTAAAGAGACAGCAATAGTAAATTTATATAACAAAAAAGCGCCGGTAAAATACCGGCGCTTTTTTGTTATAATAGTTAAATTTATTTTGAAAGTTCTTCCCACTGTTTAGACAATGGTGTTAGTTTTTTTTGCAATTCTTCAATTTTATCATAGCGTTTAGAAAATTCATCAGAACCATAATCATAATCACCAAGTTCTTCAGAAAGTCTGTTAATTTCAGTTTCTAGTTTTTCAACTTGAGCTTCTATTTTTTTAATTTCTCTGCCTTTATCAAAATCACCTTTAGAAACTTTAGCTCCGTTTAGTGAAGTTGGTTGGTCAGAGCTTGAAGCATCAGCATTTTCTTGCATAACAAATTCTTTATGCGCTAAGAAATCTTCATAATTACCGCTATATTTATGCGCAGCAGTAGGTGTTAATTCAATAATATGTGTCGCCAAGTCATTGATAAAACCTTGGTCATGTGACACAAATAATATTGTACCTTTATATTGCTTTAAAGCATCTAGTAAAATATTTTTTGATTGAATGTCTAAATGGTTTGTAGGTTCATCAAGTACTAAAAAGTTAGATTTTTGCAATAGAACACGCGCCATGCTTAAACGGTTACGTTCACCACCACTTAATACTTTTGCTTTCTTATAAACAAAATCTTTAGAGAACAAGAAGCAACCAAGCATACTTCTAATATCTTGGTCCGTAACCCCTGAAGGCGCTGCTGCTTGCATAATCTCAAAAATTGTTTTGCTCGGGTCTAATGCAGTAACTTGATCTTGTTCAAAAAAAGCTGATGAAACATTATGTCCAAAAGTGATTTTACCACCCTGCAATGGATACTTACCCATAATTACGGATAATAGTGTGGTTTTACCAACACCGTTTGCTGCAATTAAAGCAATTTTTTCATTACGTTCGACAGTAAATGAAATATTATTAAATATTTTTTTTGATTCAAAAGCATGTTGAACATTATCAACAGTTAATACTATTTGACCTGAAGGAGTAATCGGGGGTAATTTAAATTCCACCCTTTTCATATCTGGTGGCAATTCTATAACTTCAATCTTATCTAATGCTTTTTGCATACTTTTAGCAGCAGATGCTTTTGTAGCAGAAGCTTTAAATCTATTAATTGTATCTTTTTTACGTTCTATTTCTTTTTGTTGCTGAACAAAAGCAGCCTCTAATGAAGCTCTACGTTCTTCTTTTTGGTATATATATGCACTGTAATTACCCTTATAAGAGGTACCAGTTGCATGCTCTAATTCTAAAATTGTTGTACAAACATGATCTAAGAAATATTGTTCGTGGCAAACTAGTAAAAAACCAAAAGGTGCACGTTTTAGGAAGTTTAAGAACCATTCCTTAGTAATAATATCTAAATGGTTTGTAGGTTCATCAAAGAGATAAAAATCAGCTTTTTGCAATAGCAATTGAGCTAAGACAACACGCATACGCCAGCCAACACTCAAATCTACTACTGGCTGTTCCATTTGTTCTTTAGAAAAACCTAAGCCTTGAAGCATTTTTTTAGCTTCTGCACGTATCGCTTCTATTTCAGTTATATCAACTTCTACGGCTGTTACAACCTCTTCTACTACTGAAAGTTGTGAAATAAGTACTACCTCTTGAGGCATGTAACCTATTTTTAAACCTGCAGACTTAAAAACACGTCCATCATCAGGGTCTTGCCTGCCTGAAATAATTTTAAGCAGAGTTGACTTTCCTGAACCGTTTAAACCCACCAAGCCAATTTTTTCATGGCCATTGATGATATAATTTAAGTTATTAAATATTTTTTGATCGCCAAATGAAAGGCATAAATTTTGTATTTGTATCATAGTCTTTAAAGTATAGCCCAATATTAGATTTAATTCAAAAAAAGCTTACTCTTGGCTAATTTTTAAAAAATGCAGACAAAGCTATCATTAGACTGCCACTTTTGTCAAAATTTTATGACTTCTATTATTTCTATCTGTAATTTATTGCTTGCCAAAAGCTCAATTTTTGGTAAAATTAGATATATTAAGATTTAAATGGAGATTTAAATGAAGAAATTTATTTTATTATTTACCATGCTGTTTTCAGCAAATTCAGCTTTATCTACGACGAATAAAGTCACTTCAAGTGTATCACAGAAAAGAGTTGAACGCTTTTTACAAAATTCAGGAATAAATAAATCAGATATTTCTGCTTCAGAAAAGACTGAAAAACTTTTGCCTTTTGCATTAGTGACTACAAAAACTATAAATCATGTTCTCCCAATTTATGCAGTTGAAATAAGTAATGATAATAAGCTGGTAATTAGTGATTCATTTGGGACTGCCCAAATAATTGATTTATTTACAGGCAAATTATTAAATACTGCATATCATAATTATAATGGCAAATGTTATTCAGTTGCAATAAGTAATGACAATAAGTTTATAGTAAACGGCGGTTGTAAAACTGTTAAAATAACCGATATAATTACAGGCAAATTATTGTATAATATAAATAATCAGTACGTAGTTTATTCAGTTGCAATAAGTAATGATAATAGATTTGTAGTTACTGGGTCAGATACTGCCAAAATTATTGATTTAAGACCTGAAGTAGATCTCAATCAGTTACAAATTAAATTAATAAACTATATTTATACACAAAAAATAAATAATAATGATTTGCTTATAAAATTGAATAAAGAACAAACAGATATTTTTCTAACTTTATCAGATGAGATTCAAGATTCTTTGGGTGAAAATTATCAATTACAATCTGATTCTTTTAAGCCAACAGTTTCTAAATTAATTAAATCTAAATCAAACTTTATATTTGACAATATTGGACTTATTGCGTCTACACAAAGCAAGCAACATTTGAAATTGCATCATAAAAATGAATTTATTAAACGAGTACTTCAAAATAAAGCAAATAAAGATTTCTTCTTATCAATATATGCGCAAGAAAAAATTGAACATGATAATGGCAATTACACATTTGTACATGGCAGAGAATGGAAATGGAATTTTTTATCGGATATCTACAAACAACTTTGGAATATTATGAGAAATGACAATGTTAATGGAAATTATCAATTTTTAAGATTTGGCATTCCTGGTTATAAAAGAAGAGACAATTCAGATATATTATTTATGAATTCAGCAATATTTGGCAACTCTACGAATTCAGGTAGTTGCACAGCAAATTATTGGAATGATAATTACGACCAAAGCTCAAATAAAAGTGTATTTTGGGGAATACAAGAAATTTTCCAAAGCTTTAATTTAATAAACTTATGGGCTAAATATGAACCTATTTTAAAAAATCTACAAGTATTACATCAACAATGCAGTCAACGTGGAGAGATATTATTAGTTTCAATTCCTGAAAACAAACTGGATAATGTAATTTGCACACAATCTAGTGGTGGTATTAAAGAAATTAGAGTTAATGGCGTACCAACTTCTGACCCAAAAACAATTTTAGAAACAATAAAAAACAATCCACAGAATGTTGAAAATCTTGATCGCCTTGAATGGGGATTAAAATTAGGTAAGTTTGATAATGCAGGTAATTATAATTTAAATCCATATACCAATGATCCGCATAATGGGCCAGCAATTTATAGCTTTCATATGGGCGATGAAGAAAAATTGCAAGAATATCAAAATTTACGCGATCAAATTTTTGCAAATATAAAAGCTGATATAGAAAGTGGAAATACTCAACTAAGGAGCAGATTATAATGAAAATAATTATTTTAACTGTTACCCTCCTATTTTTAGCAAATTCAGCTTTTTGTGCTGAACAAAATAATAATGAAAATTATTCATCTAAATCTTGGATTACAAACAATCTTAATACAATTAACTTTACTGATTTTAGTTATATTATTAATAATTTAATTCGAACTAATGAATATAATTTTGCAGCTAGATTAATATTAACTAAAGAAAAATTAATAGATTTGAATAATATTGACGCTTCAATAATTTATAATACTGTTTCATTTATCTATTCTTTAAAAAATAATGATAATACTAGTGAAATTGAGAATTTATTAAATGAAATTAAAAAAATAGTTTTGAATAACCCTAAATCAATTAACCTAGAAGAACTACAACATATTTATGAAAATTTATTAAATGAATCAGAAAAAGAAGATGTAAGAAAAAAATATAAAATTAAAATTAAACCAACATTTCATGATTTGTTAGAATGCAATTCATATCCTAAATTTATTACTGATGAACAAAAACTCGATTTTAAAACTGAGCCAAATCAGCCTCTAAGCAAACAGCAATTAATATTAAATTACGATAAAATGAGATTTAAAAAATTCGATAAAGATATTCAAAATCTTTTTTTATTAATCTATTCACAAGAAAAAATAGAACATGCCAATGGTTATTATACTTTTGTTCATGGTCGTCATTGGAGCTGGAATTTAATATCCGATATATATAAAAATCTATGGAACATTACAAAAAATGATAATATAAACGAAAGTTTTCAATTTCTTAGATTTGGAACATCTGATTTTGAAATAGAAGCTAATGTATCTATGCCTGGATATGAAGACATACTGTTTATGAATGCTACAATTTTCGGGAATTTAGAGTGGCCAAGTTGTTGCTCACCCTCATATTTTCTTGAAAATTTTGGTTCTGGAGCACAACATAATGAAAGCCATATACAAAAAATTTTTAAGAAATTTAATTTAGAGCAATTATATTTAAAATATCAAAAACAATTTGAGATTTTATCAAAAATTCATTCATTATACACTTCTATGGGTGAAATGTTATTAATTTCCATTCCTTCAAATAAACTTAACAATAACGTAGGTACTGGAAGTAGCGATATAACAACAAAAGAAATATTAGATAAAATGAGAAATAATATAAAAAGTATTGATATGAACACGATGTTCCATTTGATTTTAGGAAAAATCATAAATGGTAAATATGTTCCAAATCCATACACCAATGATCCGCATAATGGGCCAGCAATTTATAGCTTCCATATGGGTGATGAACAAAAGATGGAAGAATATAAAGAATTACGTGATGAAATTTTTGCAAAAATTAAGGCTGATATTGAATGTGGAAATACTCAACTAAGAAGTAAGTTATAATGAAAAAAATATTAGGAACTTTTATATTATCTTTAGTATTCGCAGGTTCAATATTCGGTGCAGAAAAGTCTAAATATATATTAGCATGCAAACAAATGCTTAATAAAGTTATGCAGACAAAAACACCTACAAGGCAGTTTCACTCTGCTGCAAGTTTGCATAATAGAGATTTTAATTCACTACTAAATACATTTCACCTAAGCAGACAAATTCCCATAGAAAAAAGATTACCAATTACACCTAATCAAACACAAACTACACAGCATTTAAAATATTTTATAAATAATAAGCTAAACTTTGACTTACAAAAATTAAACGTTTTTAGTGATCCAGTTAAAGGATTTTTAGAAAAAATACATGATACTGAAGTTATAGAACATGAAAAAGGCAATTATGTATTATACCATGCGCGTAGTTGGAAATGGAATTTTATTTCTGATATATATAAAGAATTGTGGAAGATCTTGAACAACACAGAGTGCAAAGAAAATTTCCAGTTTCTCAGATTTAAATTTCCACAAAAATATAGCTTGTTGTATGGCGACATACTTTACACAAACTGTGCCTTGTTTTCTAATTTAACTAGTTTAACTAGTTGTTCAATGCATTTCTGGCACAATAATTTTGATTACAGTAAAGATACGGTTATACCACTATATAAAATTTTTGAAAAATTAAATCTTCATGAGTTATATGCTAAATATTTTGATCAATTAGTAATGCTTGAAGAGCTTCATAGAACAATCACATCTCATGGAGAAATATTATTAATATCAATCCCGGAAGATAAAATAGATAATGTAATTACAATAGATACTGCAGTTACTATAAAAGGCCGTTGGAAATTAAAACCAAAAGAAATTTTAGATACACTTAAAAATAACCCGCATGATTTTACAATGCTTGATCAAACTGAATTGGGGTTAATATTGGGCAAATATGACAGACAAGGTAATTATATTGCAAACTCATATTCTAACAATCCAATAAATGGTCCAGATATATTTAGTTTTAGCATGCACAATTTAGAAAAGTTGAAAGAATATAAAAATTTACGCGATGAAATATTTGCAAAAATCAGAGCAGATATTGCATCTGAATAACTAAATGTTATACCTTTATATTGATAGAAAAAAATTGTCTATTTTTATAAAGGAGATACATTGAAAAAAAGCTTTTTAATTTTATTATTATTGTCTTTCTGTCAACTGATGCAAGCGGCTGAATCTAAGGCTTGTAATACAAGTAATGAAAATTATTGTGGAAGTAGAACATTCTTTAGACCAAGATCTGTAATAGAAGATGTATCTATTTTCTTTTCATTAAACAATTACAACAACTATAGAAACTACTATGGTTTTCATGTAAATGAAGCAGATAGTGAAAGAATAAATATTTCCAAAGGTACTTTCTATGAAAAATCCGTTTCACCAAGAGGCAACGACGATTGTAATAAGAATGTTGGAACATATTTCTTGCCAGAAAATAAACCCGCTATTTCTATAATTCAAAATGGTGCTAATGCAGATGTAAACTCACTTTGGTTAAATGTTGAAGCTCCTACAGGAAGCACATATTCTTCAGTTTTATCTTTAAACCCAGAAAGACAAATTTTTGGGGGATATTTTTCTTATTTTCAAGAATTTGAATGCTTAAAAGGAAGTTGGTTAGAAGTGGATTTTGCTGTTTATGAAGCGCGTCATAAACTACATGCAAAAGAAGTTAGAATTAATAATGATGTTACCGGAATAGTACCTGGTGCTGCTACTGCATTACAATATCTACAAGGCGGAACTAACCAATTACAGTATGGAAAATTTCTGTGCGATAGAAACAATGTAAATTTTGATGATATACAAGTTAAATTTGGACATAATTGGTTTAATTGTAATCAGTCAGCTCATCTAGGATTATATGGCCAACTATTAGTGCCAATTGCACCCAAACCAACTGCTAAATATTTATTTGAGCCATTAGTGGGACGTGCACACTGGGGATTAGGCGCAGGATTAAATGGTGCATATAAATTCTATGAAACAGAAAACCATGCTTGTGTTTTAATGGCTGATGCTTCTTACCAATATTTATTTAAAAGTAACGAATTACGCACATTTGATTTAACACCAAATGGCCAATGGTCTAGATATTTATTAGCAACTAAACCTGCCACAACAATAGATACATTCCCTTTATTAAATGCTACAACGGAAAGCGTATCTGTTACACCACGCGGTGTTGTTAACTTCTGGGCTGGTTTACATTTTCAAAAATGTGATTGGCATTTTGAAGCAGGTTATAACTTGTGGTGGAGACAAGCTGAAAAAATATCTTTAAACAACAGAGGTTGTGGATCAACAAAAGGTTGTACAGTTTCTAATGTAAATGGAAATGTTATTAATGGAAACATTGGAATCTTTGCTCTAGATAATATTTGTACTCCGTTAACTGCTAGCACAGCAACAATTAGTGACCCTACAAGTGCTATAGTTACAGATTCAACATTTATCCCAGTTAACATTTCTGAATTAAACCTTGCATCTGCAGCACATCCTAGAACTTTAACAAATAAAGTTTATGGATCTTTAGCTTATGATATACGAGTTTATGATAGACCATTAAATATGGGTATTACCGGATCTTATGAATTCTCTAAAGATAGAAACGCATTTAATCAGTGGGGAATCTTATTAACATTTGACGTTCAATGCTAGCTTAATTTTTCAAAACGCTTAGGGGCTGTTATATATTAATTTATATAACAGCCCCTAATTAATTTATCTAGTTAACAAATAACTTTCTAAAGAATATGGCCCACTACCAATTATCATAAATGTTAAATAAACAAAAATTAAAGATAAGGGAAATGAATATACAGTAAATGAATCACCGCGTTTTAAATGCCATAACACAGCAATAACCATCATAATAACTAAAGCAAAACTTGCAAACCTTGTACCGAAACCTAAAGTTAAAGCAATACCGCCAAAAAATTGCGATGCAAAACCTAAAAATCCCCATAATACCGGTAAGAAATGAATTCCTAATGGCCCCATAAACATTGTGCCTAGATTCTGCCAAACTTCTAAGCCGCCCATTTTTGGGATTCCGAGTATTGCAGTAATCGCACCAATACTTACACGCAAAATAGTTAAAGCAACTACTATTTGTTCTGCGGTGGGATTAAAAATTAAATAAGACAATAAATTAATCATAAATTAATCTTTCATTTAAATGGTTGTATAATTTAAATGAATCTAAATAAAATATATTTTGAATTTCAATACTCAATTTCAATTAGGTCTCGCTAATTGTTTTTTCCAAATGTGAACCTCCTTATCACTAGCAATTGCCAACGCTTTACTATCTGGGTACCAATCTAAACTAATAATTTTTTGAAAATTTATTTTGTCAAATATTGAACTATCCCCTTCGATATTTAAAGTTTCAACTAAAATAGGTTGATTTTCAATATCCCATATATGAACTTCATAGTGACCAGAATTAGACACAAAACATGAATAAGCTACTAGCTTTCCATCTGAAGAAACTTGAACAAGCTCAGATTTTTCAGGTATGACAAATCTTTTTAATTCAACATTTCTGTCAATATCCCAAAAAATAATTAATTTATTTGATGTAGATACAATAACATTTTCATTATAATATATAATTTTATCAACAGGCTCTTCTGATTTACATTTATTAACTCGATGCTCGTATAAAAGTGAATCCTTTAAAGTTTGAATATCAATAGAATAAATAGTATTTTGTTCATCTGACAAACTATATATGATACTTTGACCATCAATAGACCAATGCATAGCTGTAGCATAATCTATCAATCTAAAAGAACAAAATTCGCGATCACAGTCCAAATTAAATATTTTTACTGAACAACATGCAGTGTTAACAATAAATTTATTACTACATGGTGACCAATTAATAGAAACAATTCCTTTTTCTGCTGTGTTAACATTTTTAAAACAGTCGATAAATTTATTTTTTGAAAAATCATAAATCACAATTTTAGGGAAATACTTACTACATAAAGCCAATTTTTTACTGTCTGGTGACCAAAAAACAGATTCAACATATTTAATTGGCATCTCAATATGTTGACAGTCCCAAGTATTAACAGAATAAATTAACAAACCTTTTGGAGTAGTAGCAATTAACTTTTCTCCGTCTAAAGACCATGAAATACAAGTAATATCATTTTGATCGTTTAGTTTTAAAGCATGTATTTTGGAAAATTTATAAGGTAACTTAAGAAGTTTAATTTTACTCATTGCATTAAACTTTATTAATTGTTTTAACTTAGTACTAATTGATTTGAATTTTTCATAATAGCATTTATTAAATTTAGACAATAGGGCATCTGCCTGTGAGAATTCTTCATTATCAATTAACGTAAATATTTTTTTAAGATTATTTAGATAATAATTCTGCAACCAACTATAAAATAATTTTTTCTTTAAACCTTTTAACCTTTTTATTTGGTCAGTTTTACCGTTTAAGGAAATAAATTTATCTTGTATTTCTTTTATAACTTCAGACTTTATAACATTAAGAGATAGCCTATATTCATTTGGGTGCAATTCACTACCATACGATTTAAAAAATAAAATTAAAAATAAGAAATGTACTTTATACAAAAGTTCTCCAATCTGTTAATTTTTATAGATAAATAAAACCCTATCTAAAGCTCTTAAATTTTAAAAGTATAAAATATTTAAAGCATCCCAATCCTTTAAAATAATTAAACTCTTACCATAATAAAAAAGCAAACTATAATATATTTTTCTACAAACTTCTTGGGGTAGGCTTTTGATTTCGTATAAAAAGCAAGTTACAATTAGAATATTATTAGTTAACTTAATACAAACGAGCTTATAAGTTCAAGAATTTCAGGTTAAGCTTAGGCTTTTGACGATCAATTTTATTAATGTTAGGGTATAAATTATACTTAATCGACGCCAAAATGGAGTAACTTATGTACTTAAAAAGGCAATTATTTCTAATTTTCATTTTATGTGCAATGCAAGTCCCATTCATGCAATCTGCAGACTTAGACCAGATTAAAGGTTGTGTTTTTGGGGGTCTAATTGGTGATTGCCTGGGCAAGCCTACCGAGTTTATTAATAGCCTAGATAAGTTACTCAAAAAATACCCAAAAGGTATCAAAAATTTCCAAGCTATTAAAGACAATGATTTATTTTGGACTGATGAGCTGACGGGTCAGATTTACGCGCCTTACACTGATGATACTGCTATGGCACTTGTCACTTTAAAAGTTTTACTCGAATCCCGTGAAAAAAATTGGACCTTGGATAATACTATGATTCAACTCGCCAAAGCTTATATTCTTGATATGAGCAATCCAAAGGGTTGGGCAATGGGTAGTTGGATAATGAAAGGTAGGCCTTTTGGCTTGGGTACCTGGAAACATTTATCCTTACTAAGATGCAAACTATTCATTCAAAAAATTTGTCCATTCCCAATTAAAGTCAATTGGCAAGCCGGAGGTCCAAATGACATGGGTTGCGGCTCAGTTATGCGAGCATATCCATTTGGAGTAGTCTTTGCTGATCAACCTGAACAAGCTTCGCATTGGGCAGCTCAGCACTCTAAAATTACTCATGGTCACCCTAGCGCCCAAGCAGCATGTGCCTCTATGGCAATTGCAGTTGCTTATGCAATACAAGGTAAAGACCGCGATTACATTGTTGAACAAATGATTAGCACGGCAAAAAAATATGATCCTGAAGAAACCCATTTTAATCCTTACACACAAAAACAAGAAAAAAGTAGCTGGGGCAAAATTAAAGACGCCTTAAAATTGGGATACAATTTTAACAAAAAAAATGATAATGATGCTGTAACGCTTGACTACAAAATTAAAGAATCGCAGGAAGTATTTAAAAAATACTTAGGTTGGGCAGCAGACGATGCAATTGCTGCAACCACTTATATTTTTGCAATAAGTTCTAATAATGTAAATGATGCCATTTGCTTAGGTGTTCATACGCCGGGTGATAGTGATAGTATCGCAAGCATGGCAGGTGCATTAGTAGGTGCATATGTTGGTGCGAAAAATCTTGATCACGATGTTTCTAATTTTGAAGGATCTCAAGCTTTAGAAGAATTTGCAAATACAGCTCATAGTTATATAAATATTATTAACAATTAAAAAGAGGATTTTGTATGTTATACGTTCGACTCGCTCACCGCTCGCTCAGTATTATCGGGGTAAAATTATTCTTACTATTACTATTTATCTCACCT
>JARLHJ010000046.1 GCA_031292305.1 Candidatus Babeliales bacterium | reverse complement strand
TTATTATATTATGAACACAATTTAAAAGAAGCTCATGAATTATTAAATTCGTACCAAAATACTCCTTTTTATAAACTATTTAAATCTGTAATAGAAGAATGCAGGCAAGCTATTTTAAAGATTTATGAAGAGTTTAAAGAAGATGATAAAAATTTACCCATTGATAAATTAATTATAAATAAATTTAAAGGCTGCTTAACTTTAAAATCTGTACATGAAAAATATAGCTATTTACAAAAGTTAATAGTATTTCCAAATTCGCGATATGCAGATTTATTCTTTTTTGATTCAATAATTAAAGATCAAAATAAGGCCAATTATACTTTTGTATGTGTTGGAGATGCCCATGCTCAAAGATTAAAAATTATACTAGAGCAAACTGGGTACAAACTTTTAAGTTATGATTTTTGTTATGCCGCGAATAAAGAAGATTGTGCTGGTTATTTTAATAATGTTCAACTGTTTACAGATGCTTTTCCGAAAGTACTGCAAGAGTTTTTAAAATCACACGATAGGGCATATCAATCAACTGCAGAAAATAATAAAATACAATGCAATTTTTGTAAGCTGCTAGCCAAAGATAGACAATTCAAGCGATGTTCAGGTTGCAAGCAAGTTCATTACTGCAGTCCTAAATGCCAACAATACGACTGGGAATTTCATAAAAATATTTGTAACTACGTAACTGGCAAACATAAACTGGCTTTAATAAGTCCTATCGAATTAGATAAAAATAATGAATAAATTAAAATTTTTATTATTATCAATATTTGTTCCTTTTATAATAAAGCCCTTTGCTTCCTTTGATCTTTTTAAAAAAGGCGAAGAACTAATATTAGTTTTTGGAGATCGTCATGATCAAATATTTGACGAGATTAATGCTACACATGTAAGCAGTTTGGTTTCTTTAATTAAAGATAATCAGAATAAGTTGCAAAATATTCATTGGTTTATTGAGTCCACTTCTGAGGTATTTAGTCAAATTGCTCAAACCAATGAAAATATATTTAAATTCGGAAATTTTAAGGTTAGAGGTATTTTTACCTTTTGCTCTTTGATAAGAGAATTGAAAGATGTAATTACTTTTATTCCTTGTGATGAAAGATCGGGTCCCGATAGTCCTTACATAACTGCAATAATGTCTGTTTTTGGGAATAAATTATTTGAGTCTGTTGACACTCAAAATGTAGATAAAGAGATTAATTCTCAATTATCTGCACCAGATAAAAATTTTAATATAGAAGAACTAAGATCAATTAATTTTAGTGTATCATTCTCGATAAGAGATTACTTTGCTTTGATAGATTCTAATTGTAAAAAAATTCAAGATTTATTAACAATTTATAAAGATGAGAAAGAAATTTTACCGACCCTTGAAGATTATTATGAATTATATATGCAAGGTATATCTCAAATAAAAGCTTTATTTAAAGATGCTAATAAAAATGATGATTTGCACAATGTAGTCATTAATCTATTAAAAAAATGTACAAAATTAAAACAGGCTCAAGAAAAATTAAAAACTATTCGTGATATTCTAACTAATCCTGATACATTGTTTGCTGATTTATTTTATTTTCATAGCTTAATTAGTAAAAAAAATAAGCATAATAAAAAAGTTGTAATAATTGGAGATCTACATAGAAAAAATTTATCTAAAATGTTATCAACATTAGGATTTGAAAAGATTGTTGCAGAAAGTTGGTTTGGATATCGAAAAGGTTTTGAAATGTGTTCCTATGATGTAAATTTTAAAGTTAAAATGTTGGATACTACTCAATATTTTTTAAATATCGGATTTGATAAATCAATTGAACATAAATGTAATTTCTGTACCAAAAAATCAACTAACCAAGCTTATAAACAATGTTCAGGCTGCAAACAGGTTCATTACTGTAGTCCCAAATGCCAAAAATACGATTGGGAATTTCATAAAAACATTTGCGCTTGTTTAGCTTGCAAAAAAAAGCTTTATTTAGTTGCACCTATTGAATTAGGGGAAAACAATGAATAAATTAAGATTTTTAGTATTATCAATAGCTTTTTTATTACCATCCATAATATTGCCATTTGCTTCATATTATTTGCTTGAAAAAAAAGGCAAACAAATTTTAATTTTCGGAGATTGGCATAATAATTGGATGAATAGCATTAATGAAGAACATTTTAATGCGTTAAAAGCATTAGTTGCAAAATATAATCATGCTAATAACATTAATTGTTTTTTAGAAGTAGAATACTTTGTTTCAACGGTGCAAGCAAAAGAAAAATATAAAGATTATGATAGAGTAAATGAAGTAATAAAAGATAATGGTGGTTTAACATTCATTAGATTTGTGCAAGAAATAGATAATCCAAAATTTTTTAAAGTTATTCCTGCAGATGCAAGATCTACAGATTCTTTAAGTATTTTCCCAACACTAGGTTTATTAGAAAGTTGTTTATTTAAAAATATAAAAGAACGCGAAGAAGAAAAATTATGTTTTGATGAATGCTTAAAGCATAGCAATAAATTTGATCAAGAAGCAATGGCTTTAAGTGAATATCTTGAATTGATTAATGTTCATGAACTTCAAGCAGAAGCTTTAATAGAAAAATATAAAGATAAGAAAGAGTTTTCATTTATTAATAATGTATTTATTAAATTTAAAAATAGTATAGATCAATTAAAAAAACAAATAGGATCCTATGATTTAAATAAACCGATTTATTCGTTTATTATAGATTTCGTTAAAATATTTCCAAACCTTAAAATAGCTAAAGATAAGTTTCGTTACATCAGAGAAATTTTGATTATTTCTAACTCAATTTTCGCAGATTTATTTTTTTTAGATTATGTACTTAAAGATCAAGCCCAAAATAAGAAATCAGTTTTATGTGTAGGAAACGAGCATGCAATGAATTTAACTGCTATTTTTAAAGAAATGGATTATAGGCTAATAGCTGCTGGCAAATATCAAGATGAAAAATTTGAAATTAACTTAATTAAGGTCTGTGAAAATTTTTTAAGTAAATCATTGAATTATTGCAATTTCTGTGCCAAAAAATCAACTAACCAAGCTTATAAACAATGTTCAGGCTGCAAGCAGGTTCATTACTGTACTCCCAAATGCCAAAAATATGATTGGGAATTTCATAAAAATATCTGTAACTATGTAACTGGCAAGCATAAATTGGCTTTCATAACTCCTATCGATTTGGATAAAAATAATGAATAAATTAAAACTTTTAATAATTACAGTAGTTTGTTTAATGCCATCAATGGTAATGCCATTTATTTCTTTTGATCTTTTGGTCAAAGACGGTAAATTAGTTTTTATACTTGGCGACGCCCATAATGTTGAATTAGATTCTTTCAATCGAGATTCTGTAAGATTATTTATTGCAGAAACTCAAAAGCATCAAGTAGATAAGAAAATAGATTGTTTTATTGAATTAAATGAACAAATATTTGAAATGTGTAAAAATACTGAAGATAATTCATCAATTTTAGCTGAATTTGAAATTAACGCTAAAGGCGAAGGTGGTACGTTTTTAGAATTAGCAAAAACCCGATTTAAAAATAATATTCTTAATTTTCACCCAATAGAATTTAGAAATAAAGAGGCAGATGCTTTGTATGGGACTCTTTATGGAATTGAAACAAAAATATTTTCATGGACTAAAGCAGATCAAATAAAAAATCAAAGATTTAATTTTAATCAATTTAAATTATCTTTTAGGTCTCATATCCTTAATTCGAGTTTAACTCTTGCTCAATATATAAATAAAATTAAAACAAACTATTCTATAGTAAAAAGTATTTTAAAATCTTTAGAAGATGATAATTCAAACTTTCTGAATGTTATAAAAAAATATTGTATTAAGTATGGTAAGGCATTGCAAGAAATTATAAATTTATTTAAGAATGAAAATGATAGCAAATCATTTGCAGAAATATTAATAGATTTATTTAAAAACTGTTCTACCCTAGAAGATTCTTGGCAAAAATATAATGAAATTAAAAATCTTTTGTCGATTAAATCAGATGCTGTGTTTGCAGACATATTGTTTTTTAATACTTTAATTAGAAATCAAGAATTAAATACAAAAACTATCTTTATTGTCGGTAATGCACATGCTGAAAAATTAGTGAAAATGTCTTTAGAGATTGGTTATACGCATGTATTATCTGATACCTGCAATAGAAAAACTCCAGACGGTAAAGATTATTTTAAAATTACTTCCGATTATAAAAATAAATTGGGATTCTTAAGCCAATTAATATTCAAAATTAAAGATGAAGCGATTTGTTTAATGCCTGAATTAATAAATAAATTTATTAATTTTCCAAATAAAGCATTCCCAAGAAATGAGTCCACAGAAAAAAATGAAATAGATAATATTGTGTATAAATGTAATTTTTGTAATAAAAAATCAGACGATAAAGCATTTAAACAATGTTCAGGCTGCAAACAGGTTCATTACTGTAGTCCCAAATGCCAAAAATATGATTGGGAATTTCATAAAAATATTTGCAACTATATAACTGGCAAGCACAACTTAGTTTTAAAAGACTATTCAATCATGCAATAAAAACATGCTTCTGTAACATAAACTTCTTGATTTAAGTAATGTTGTTGTTACACTTAATTAATCAAATACATATTGTTTTATAATTGAATTAATTGGATTTTATATTATGCATTTAAGAACATCTTTACTATTTTTATTTGTGATAAATTTTTTGTATTGTTCTAACAATGACCGACAATTATCTCGAAATAATTCCTTTAATGATAATAATGAGCAGGTGATTCAGCATAATAATGAACAAGAAATACCTGCAGAAGAAAGATATATTGAGCTTATCAGGAATTGCGAAAGAGTTATTGGCGATCGTAATTCTAGCGAGCAAGTTCGTATTGAAGCTCAATTAGAATTAATAGTTTATTATTATTGGCAGAGACGTCCTGCATATGATCGTATTAAAGAAATTTGTGAAAATATTTTGAGTTATGAAGGTATTTATCACCAGCATGCTCCGTTTTTTCTTGGTGAATTGTTCTTTAAGGGTTATGGCGTTGAAAGCAATTTTGATACTGCCCTGCAATATTATCAACAAGTTTTAGAGGAAGCAGAAGAATTTGGAGTTTCATTATTAGGCCCATCTAATTATTTCACAATTTCTAAGTGTAGAATACGTCAAATTAATAGAGACCGTGGAATTCATGGAGTAATCCCAGGAAATTTAGAATAAAGATGGTAGCGTAGTAGTTTATTGATCAATTTATTTAAAGCTAATTAATATAGACAAATATTTATTAGCACAAAAATGGTTTAATTTTAATCAGTTCAGATAATCACAACACAACCCAATTTTTTAATGAGACTTTTGAAATATTTAAATTATTCATATTTTTATTTAAAAAAAAGAAATTAAAAAAATACCTTTCTTAGTTTTTATGCTAAGAAAGGTATTTTTTTAATTATAAAGTTTCTTAATTTTTATTATGCAATTTGTGTTACAGTAAGTACTACGCCAGGGAATGAACTAGGAATAGTCACATCTCCACCACTAAATACAGTTATATTAATTCCTATGGACTGACCACTAGTAAGTGTTGCTATAAATGTAAGAGATACATCTAAAAGTGGGGTAGTTTGCGAAACTGTTACAATTTGTTGTGAACGAGTTCCAATTCCAGGCATTTGCGTAATCATTACTACAGGTGAGGTAGCACTAGCAATTACAGAATAAGAGATTAAATATTTTCCATTTGCTGGCGCAGTATATGTAGTAGAAGTGGGATTTCCCCAACCATTTCTTTCAAATTGAGTATCAAAATCAACAGGCATATTGGATGTTCCACCAGTTACCGTAAAACCACTAGTGTTAGCCACATTTAAGTAATTTATTCCTGCAAATGAGCCGGAAGCGCCTGTAGATCCGGTTATTCCCGTATCACCTGTATTACCAGTAATGCCAGTTATGCCAGTCAAACCTGTGTTACCAATTGCGCCTGTAAAACCGGTAGTTCCTGTAAAACCCGTTATTCCCGTAAACCCGGTATTTCCTGTGTTTCCTGTTAAACCTGTAGAGCCTGTTAAACCAGTGCGTCCAGTTCCTCCAGTAAATCCTGTATTGCCCGATCCCGTTGCACCAGTGTTTCCTGTAACTCCGGCATTACCTGTTAAACCTGTAAAGCCAGTGTTTCCAGTCGACCCGGTTAACCCTGTATTACCAGTTATTCCAGTAGCACCAGTGTTACCATTTAAACCATTAGAACCGGTATTACCTTTTAGACCTCTGGCACCAGTATTACCAGTAGCCCCTGTATTACCTTTTAAACTTAAAGGGAAACATTGACCACCCACGCATGTCATACCTGATGGGCAACCGCCACCAATTGTGCATGCTGCACGTCCACCGGTACTGCCTGTTGGACAATTAGTACAAACTCCGGTTGCACCTTTTGGACCTTGTTTTCCTTGCTTGCCTTGCTTACCTTGTGCACCAGTTGCACCTGTATTACCTGGCAAGCATGCATTATTATTTTGTGCAACAGATTTAGTAAACGTATCGCGAGTTAGTCTTTTATTAATTAGATTATTTAGTTTTACAACTTCTAATTCTTGTTCATTTAATTTCTGTTTAGAAATTTTAGAAATTAAATTAAAATTAATATTCATTAATAAGATTAGACTCATAGCTTGAAGTGTATTTTTTTTCATTATCTTCCTTTAGTTAGATTTCTAGTCTATTCTTACTAAATTCTTTAAAGAAAAACAATGAAAAATATTTTAAGTAACGGTTATTTTCTTATCTTTTAACACTAAATCAATTTTCTTTACATCACCATTTTGAATTAAATATTTAGATAATGGTACAATAATATATTGTTGTATCGCGCGTTTTAATGGCCTTGCGCCAAATTCTTTTTCATATCCCAGTTCTGCAATATATCCAATAACTTCATTAGATATATTTAATTCAATATTACGTTCACGTTCTAATTTGTTTTTTAATGCATTAATATGAATTTGTGTAATACGTTCAACATCATTTTCATTAAGCATTTTAAAGAATACTATTTGGTCTATTCTATTTAAGAATTCTGGTCTGAATGTTTTGTGCAATATATCTTCTATTTGATTTTTTACTTTGTCTGTAAGTTTACCAGCTTCTAAAATTATTTGAGACCCTATATTCGAAGTCATAATTAAAATACAATTTTTAAAAGATACTTTACGTCCTTGTCCATCCGTTAAATGACCTTCGTCTAATATTTGTAAAAATATATTAAAGACGTCAGGATGTGCTTTTTCAATTTCATCAAATAAAACTACACTGTATGGGTTACGTCTGACAGCTTCAGTTAATTGTCCGCCTTCTTCATGACCAACATAACCCGGAGGTGAACCGATAAGTCTGGCAACAGAATGTTTTTCCATATACTCTGACATATCAATTCTTATTAAATGATTTGGGTCATCAAATAAAAAATCGGCTAATGTTTTTGCAACTTCAGTTTTACCAACGCCTGTGGGCCCTAAAAATAGGAACGAACCTATTGGTTTATTAGGGTCAGTTAAACCAGCACGATGTGCTTGGATTGCTTCAGTAATTTTTTCTATAGCTTCATCTTGGCCAATTACACGTTTTTTAAGAATCTCATCCATATGCAATATTTTTTCTTTTTCACTTTCTGTAAGTTTATCTACTGGTATTTTTGTCCAGCGTGATAATACTATTGCAATATCTTGTTCATCGACAACATCTTTTACTAAGTGCTGATTGTCAACGCTCTTTAACTTTTCTTGTTCACGTGCAATCTCATTTTCTAATTTTACTAAAGTACCGTATTTAATTTCTGAAGCTTTTGCAAAATCGCCATCACGTTCAGCAAGTTGGTATTTGATATTTGCTTGTTCTATTTGTTCTTTTAATTTATTTATCTTTTCTAATGGCGCCTTTGCAGTTTTCCATTGGTTTAAATAAATTTGGTATTTTTCTTTTAAATTCGCTAATTCTTTTTCTAAGTCTGCAAGACGTTTAATTGTTGCTTCTTTTGTTGAATTTGTTTCAATAGATTTTTCTTTATTTAATGCTAATTTCTCAATTTCTAATTGGTTAATTTTGCGTTCTAGCTGATCTATCTCTTCAGGTCGAGAGCTAATGGCCATCTTAACCATAGAAGCTGCCTCGTCTACTAAATCAATTGCTTTATCTGGTAAGAACCTATCGGTGATATGTCGTGCTGCTAATTTTGCTGCAGCTACAAGTGCTTGATCTTTAATCCGTATCCCGTGGTGCAATTCATATTTTTCTTTAAGTCCGCGCAAAATAGAAATTGTATCTTCAATAGTAGGTTCTTCTACTAAAACTTTTTGAAAACGTCTTTCTAATGCTGCATCTTTTTCTATATATTTTTTATATTCAGCTAATGTTGTAGCGCCAATACAATGAAAGTCACCCCGTGCAAGTGCAGGTTTTAATAAATTTGAAGCATCCATGCCGCCACCTGTGGCACCTGCGCCTACTAACATGTGCAGCTCGTCTATGAATAGTATTAAAGTTTCTTGTGAATCTTCAATTTCTTTTAATACACCTTTTAGTCTATCTTCAAATTCACCTTGGTATTTAGCACCGGCAATTAAGAGTCCTAAATCCAAAGAAAGAATTTTACTATTTTGTAAATTTTCAGGTACATCTTTATTTACAATGCGTTGTGCAATACCTTCAACAATTGCAGTTTTACCAACGCCCGGATCACCAATTAAAACAGGATTATTTTTTGTTCTACGTGAAAGAATTTGTATTACTCGTCTAATCTCTTGGTCTCGCCCAATTACTGGATCTAGTTTTCCTTGTGCGGCTAATTTTGTAAAATCACGTGTAAAACGTTCTAAAATTTCATATTTGGATTCTGCGCCTTTTTCTTTAACTGTTTTTCCTTTTCTCATTACCTTAATCTGTTCTGAAATTTTATCTTTGGTAAAACCCTGTGATTTAAAAAAATCTTTAATTTTTTCAGGTAAATGTTTAGTAGTTGCCCAGCCTAATATAAAAGCTTCAAGGCTTATATAACTATCGCCTAAGTTATCTGCTATTTTTTTTAAATCATTAAAGAATTCTTGCATGGCATTATCCATGCCAATTTGCCCGCCTTCAATTTTTGGCATTTTTTCTAATTCAGTATTAATTAAGGTAATTAAAGTTTTAGTATCTAATTTTAAGTTATTAAAAAAGCTTAAACAAAAGCTATCTTCTAAACCCGCCTTTAAGGTATGAATAGGGTTAAAAACAGGGCTTTTATAGCTTTGTGCTATTTGTATTGCTTTATTGATTAGTTCTTGTGCTGCTGTGGTAAAATTTTCTAAATTCATAATTTTTACTCCTTTATTATAGTTTAACCTAAATTTAGGTTTAAAATAAAGGGTTTTAATACTTTTAATAACGTATAATTTTTACATTCCAATTATGTAAAGTTAGATCCCTATTATTTAAATAGGGATCTCTATTAATTTAGCTTATTAAAATAGCTTGAAAAATAATATTATTACCAGCAAATCCTCCTGGAGGAGTAATTTGTGGAACTACTATACCCGTTGCACTTGAAAATCCCATCAGACGAAGAGTTAAGGGTAGAGGTGTTGTATTCAAAAATGTATTTGAACAAACTCTAAAAGAATTAGCAGGTATTGTTACTACTAAAGCGCTATCATAAAGAGGAGAAGGAGGTGGAAATCCAACAGTAGCACTTAAAAAAAGAGTAACGTTTATAGGACTTCCGGTAGTATTTTGTAGAAGAACGCGATAAGACATTTGATAAATCCCCGCGCTTCCACTAGGAACACTTGAAGGTGGCGTGATGATTGAAGTTCCTCCAAAGTGTGACCACCCACTATTTGGTGTAGGTGTTCCTTGAGAAAAAACTAAAGGTGTTCCTCCTGTTCCAACTGCAATAGATTGCTGGACGCCGCTGGAATCATTCGCTAAAGTCATATAATTTGAGCTCGGATAAGTAGGTCCCGTTGCACCAGTAGTAATATTATTAATACCAGTATCGCCAGTAGCACCCGTAAAGCCAGTAGTACCAGTTATCCCAGTATCACCAGTAAAACCTGTAGCTCCATTTCTTCCAATATTGCCAAAAATCCCCGGAAATCCAGTAGCTCCAGTAAAGCCTGTCGTCCCAACACCTGTATTACCTGTTATTCCTGTAAATCCTGTATTACCTGTTATTCCAGTTGCACCGGTATCGCCTGTAATTCCACTAATGCCCGTAAATCCTGTTGAACCGTTAATTCCAGAATTACCTGTTGCACCTGTGTTGCCAGTTAATCCAGAAGATCCAGTTATTCCAGTATTTCCAGTTTTACCAGTAAAACCATTATTGCCAGTGTTACCTGTCAATCCTTGTAAACCTCTAGATCCGGTTGATCCAGTGGCACCAGTTATGCCCGTAATTCCTGTTGGGCCTTGTCCTGTACTTCCAGCCCTGGCTCCTGTACTACCTGTGCAAATGCAAATTCCTGTTTCGCCTTTAAGCCCTGGTTTGCCTCTTGGTCCGGTGGATCCGGTGGCACCAGTTGCGTTATTTTCAAATTTCTTACAGGCAGCATTAGTAAAAATATCTCGTTTAATATTAATATCATTTTTGTGATCTATTAATTCTTTATTAAAATTTTCAATATTTCCATAAATTTGATTGCAATTGAAAAATTGCACCATAATAAATGCTGAAATATAATATGTTTGTTTCATTTTTTATCCTTTTGAAAATTAACTTACAAAAATAGCTTCAAAGATAATATTATTTGCTGTAAAATTACCTGGTGCTGGTGTTATTTGTGGAACTTGTACACCAGCTGCACTAGCATATGCCACAAGAAAAACATTTGCCGTTAAATTCGCTGGAGTTAAAAACGTATTTGAACATGTCATAAAAGAATTGGCAGGTATAGTTACTATCAAAGCACTATCGCCTATAATAGGTCCTGCTATAGCAGTACTTAAAAAAAGAATAACATTCTTAGAAGCACCAGTAGTATTTTGTAATAAAACATTATATGAAATTTGATATATTCCTAAGCTTCCTATTGGTATACTAGAAGGGGGCGTAAGGGTAGCACTGCCTGCAGTGTGCGACCAATTACTATTTGGTGTTGGTGTTCCTTGGTCAAAAGTTAAGGCTGTTCCAGTAGTTGAAATAGTTTGCAATGCAGCAGCAGAAGTATTTGCAAGAGTCATATAATTCGTGGTTGGATAACTGGCCCCAGTTGCCCCATTAGTACCGTTTGTACCGTTATTACCTGTAATGCCTGTAGCCCCTGTTGGTCCATTTGAACCCGGGGTGCCTATGTTTCCGGTAGCACCTGTGAATCCGGTAGAACCTGTGATTCCAGTATTGCCAGTGTTTCCAGTTATACCAATCCCAGTGTTTCCAGTTATACCTGTAAACCCAGTATTACCTGTTATGCCTGTAATGCCAGTAAATCCTGTAGCACCTGTGATTCCTGTATCGCCTGTTATACCTGTTATTCCTGTTGTACCTGTAAATCCGGTATTACCTGTTGCGCCGTTATTACCTGTAAACCCCGTATTACCTGTAATACCTGTAAATCCTGTAAATCCTGTATTGCCTTTTAAACCTTGCAAACCTATTGGTCCCGTTGATCCTGTATTGCCAGTAATACCTGTTACTCCAGTTGGGCCTGGTACTGTGCACGCACCTCGGCCACCAGTACTTCCTGTACAAAAGCCTGTTGCACCTTTTGGTCCTTGCTTACCTTGGGGTCCGGTTGCGCCTGTTGCACCAGTAGCACAACCATTTTGAATTTTTTGAATAAAAGCCTTTTTTAGTTTTGGTTTAAAATTTTCATTCGCACTAAATGATTTGCAATTAAGTAGTAGAAGTATAATAAATGTTGAAATAGAAAATATACGCTTCATTTTTTTCCTTTTTTTTGAAAATTATAAATTGAGTGTACTAAGTTTTTATAATTTTAAGCAACAAGAAATTATTTAAACATATAAATTTAGAAAATAAAAAATATAAGCGGGTGAATAAAATTCACCCGCTTATAAGAAAGTTATAAAAATTTTTATTCTGTAATTTCTAATTTCGCCATTACTTTTTCAAGTAAGTTTTCAAGGTTCTTGATTTTTTCATTCTGTTCTTTTATTTCATTTTTTAAATCACTAACTTCTTGTTTATGTAATTTGTACATACCTTGAATAGAAGCTAGAGCCACACCATCAAAATCTAGAGTAGAAATTTCAAGTTTATTTCCAAAACCAAATATTGGATTAAATTCTTGTGCAATTGGCCCAATACGCTTTACTGTTTCATCTTGACCTTTATAATTCCAACTTTGAATAGGCATGCTAACTAATTTATGTAATATCTCGATGTGATCAATGTCTTTAAAATTTTCTTTTTTTTCACGATCACATACTGCACTCCATGCTGTATCGCCATTATTTAATGTAACACCTAATGTTCCTGCGGCATTGGTATACATATAAGCAACCGGAGTGCCAATCACATTATTACCAACTACGCGTACTACAAATTGATTAAAGAGAGGAGCTGTTGTAAGCAGTGTTGTGTTAGAATCTGTAAATACAAATGAACCTATAGCAGGAGTTGTAGGAATACTTGTTCCATTAGAACCAAATCTAAATCCACCAGTTGCTAGTGCGGAGAATTGTTTATTATCGGTACTACTTAATGTGCTGGATCCGTCTGACCAAACAAAAGATGCATCGTTATTTGCTTGCGCAAATTGACCTGCTGCGAAACTTGCAACTCCTGCTGCAATGTTGCTTTCTCCACCAGGAATTGTCGCACTTCTTGCAGAAACTGTATTTAAAATTCCTCCACCAATTGTAGATCCACCCCCACCTGCGCCAGAAGCATTATTTTGTTGTCCACCTGCGATTGTACAAGCCGAACTAGTTGCATTATTTAATGTACCACCGCCCACAGTAGCACCAATAGCAGTTGCAGTATTTGTTGTTCCGCCGCTTACCGTTGAAATTGATCCTGATGCCGTATTAGTATCACCGCCACCAATATGTGCACCTTGTCCTGAGGCAATATTGCCACTTCCTCCTGATACATTAGCATAAAGATTTGAGGCTGTGTTGGTATTTCCACTTGCTACAGCTGCATATGTGGCTGAGGCAGTATTATTGACCCCACCACTGATTACAGAAAAATCTCCACTAGCAACTTGAGTTGCTGCGCTTCGCGATCTTTGGAAATCCACAGCTCTGGAGCCTCTTATATTCCCACCAAGTAAATTACCACTTGGAATTGCCGCTGTTAATGCACCATTGCCTTTTGGAATAAGAGCTAAGTTAATATTAGTTGTTGTGCAATCGTCAGCATTTAATGGTGAAGTAGATTGACCACCAAAAACCGTTATGTCATTACCAACTAAGGGTGTTCTAGTAATTATTGTAGTTGAAGTGGTATCAAAACGGGTTAGTGCATTTGAGCAAGTTGATACGGAGGAACTAGTAACCGCATTTACAGGTGTAGATCCGGTAGCTCCAGTTGCACCAGTTATTCCAATTCCAGTTGCGCCTGTAAATCCTGTGTTTCCTGTAGCGCCAGTAGTACCTGTAAATCCTGTAAAGCCAGTTATTCCTGTAGATCCTGTATTGCCCGCTCCTGTTGCACCAGTATTACCTGTAAATCCTGTATTACCAGTTATTCCAGTAGCACCAGTGTTGCCATCTAAACCATTAGAACCCGTATTACCTTTTAGGCCTCTGGCGCCAGTATTACCAGTAGCCCCTGTATTACCTTTTAAACTTAAAGGGAAACATTGACCACCAACACATGTCATACCGCTTGGGCAACCGCCACCAATTGTGCATGCTGCACGTCCACCGGTACTGCCTGTTGGACAATTAGTACAAACTCCGGTTGCACCTTTTGGGCCTTGTTTTCCTTGCTTGCCTTGCTTACCTTGCGCACCAGTTGCACCTGTGGCTCCAGGTGGGCAGATATTTTTTTGTGCAGCTTTATTAATAAAAACATCACGTTTTAATTGAGTATTGAATCTTTCCATTTCCTGTTCATGCTCTTTAATTTTTTGATCAAAATGTGGCATATCACATGTAATTAAATTAAAGTTAGCAATAAGAAATAATATTAATTTTTTTTTCATTCTATCCTTTTTTTTTGAAAAATATGTTCCAAATATAATTAACGAAATTTTAGAATAAAAATCAACTGTTATTTCTTAAAATACATAGATATAAAATTAGAGAGTGCAAAAGATATGCGTTTGCCCAAAAAAGTTTGGGCAACGCGATTTACTGCAAACTTTCTATTAAAAGATAAATATTTTTCTAATGTATTATCTATTTGTTTTAATCTTTGTGCGCTGTAATTACCAATTGCAGCTGCCCATGGCAAACCAGTAGCGCCACTAATATAATAAATGTTAGAATATTTTGTGTCAGGACCAGCAACTGGGGCCAAATCTTTAGAAACACCAATTAACCCGGGCCAGAAAAATTCAAAATTAATTTTAAGTTGAGGAAATTTATTTTTAATATATTTATCTAAATGCTTAATGATACGTTTTTGGTTATGTTGTTCACGTCCCCAAAAGATGGAAATTAAATCACTACCACCAACCATTAATCTATTGTCTTCGATTATCCTAAAATATTGGTAAATAAAATCGGTATCCCAAACCATCAATTGCTCTTTAGGGAATATTTGTTCAATAGTTTCTTTGCTTAAAGGTTCTGATAACATTAAGAACGTTTGTGCGCAATACACATCTTTGGGGAATTTATTAAATTCTGGCAAAAATCTATCTACACAAACTATTATATACTTAGCAGTTACCTTATATTGTGAAGTTTCAACGCTATCTTGGTTAATTTTTACAACACAGCTATCTTCAAATACTTGTACACCAATAGATTCAAGATGTGTTTTTAATTGTTGGCAATATTTGTATCCACTTACTCCAAAAGTGTCATAAGATTCTAGTCCACCAAAATATTTATGTGATCCTAAAACTTGAGTGAGTTCTGTTTTAGAATATAATTTGGTCTTGTAACCTAATTTTGTTCTATTGTTATGTTCAATTTCAAGTTCTTTAAAGTCATTATCACTACTTGCCACTACTAAAGTATTTTGAACTTTGTAATCACAATCTAAATTAAAATTCTTAATATTGTTTTCAATTAGTGTGCAACCATATACAGTTAAATCCCATAATTTTTTTGCACCATCAAAACCAAATAAATTTAGCAAATGTGTTACATTTAATTCTGATTCAGGGGTTATAAAACCCGAGCTTTTGCCACTTGCCCCTGCACCGCAATAACTTTTTTCTAACAATGTAACTTTGTAACCTTGGGTATGAAAAGCTTGTGCCGCATGCAAGCCTGCCATGCCGCCGCCTACAACAATTATATCAGTTTCTAGATTGCTGCTTAACGCAGGACTTGTTTTTTTATTTAGGTACCAAAAAACTTGATCTTGGGGAAATAAAATTTGGTTTTTCATATTAATTTTTCTTAATTATAAGTACTTGTATCATACCAAAGAAAAAGCTTTGTTTTTTTGTGATTTCAAAATCATATTGTTGTAGTAATAGATTAAGTTCATTTTTTGAGGGAAAGTGGCGTAAACTTTCTGCGATATATCCATAAGTAGTATGATTCGTATGTAAAATAACACCCCATAAGTATCCCCAATACAAAAGCAAATAATATTGGAATTTTTGTGCTAATTTATTATCGAATTTAGAAAAATCTAATACGGCTAAAGTTCCACCAGGTTTTAAAATGCGCTTTAATTCACATAAGGTTTTGTGTAAATCAGAAGCATTGCGTAGAGCATAACTGCCTGTTATTATATCAAATTTATTATTATCAAATTTAGTACTAGACATGTCTTGGCAAACAAAAGAA
Organism: Candidatus Babeliales bacterium; assembly: GCA_031292305.1. GTDB lineage: Bacteria > Babelota > Babeliae > Babelales > JABDEC01 > JARLHJ01. Next base: position 71,059 of record JARLHJ010000046.1, on the reverse strand, counting down.
ACGTTAGAGAATCTATTATTTGCTGTTGCAAGTTTGATCATTTCTTTAGTTATATCTAAACCAAATATTTTTGAATTTGTATATCTTTGCGCGATCTTAAATGTAATATCACCAGTTCCACATGCAATATCTAAACAAACAGGCTTTTGAATGTTAGGTAAATGTTTAATTAAATTATGCTTCCAACTTTGGTCACGACCGAATGATAATAGTCGAGTTGACCAATCATATTTGTGTGCAATTAAAGTAAATAATGCATTATTATAGTTTCTTTTATTTGTGGTAGTTGTAAAACATTTCTTTAGCTCTAATATTGATAATTTTTGCATTTTTATTCCCTAGTTAATTTAAAAAATGTTTTAGAAATAAAAGGTAGCTTATCTGCCATTTTAAAACCAATGGTTGCATAAGTAGGGTTCATAAATAAAGAATTTAATATTTTTGCATAGTGTAATCTGTTTTGGTAGCGTGAGTTCCATTGTTTCTTAAAATCATTTTGCATATTATTAATAATGTGTTCTGCTGCCATAATACCAGAAGTTAAACCCATTGTAAGTCCATTACCAGATGCTGGAAAAATGGTTGCAGCTGCATCACCAACAAAGTATGTGTTTGGCCAATTTGGTATAATTTTTTTGCCAAAATTTGGCACGCTAACAGTTATCCAATCTAGTAATTGTGTTGAGGTATTTAAGTTTTCTAATATATGGTATTTTTTTATAAATTGTTCTAAAAAATCAGTGTTGGTTTGGTACTTATCAACTAAATTTTTTTGAGCTAAGCAACATATATTAATTGTTTTATCATCAATATAAGTGACGCCCATATAAGCACCTGTAGTCATAAACATATGAAGTTCATTTGCAATATCTACATTTGTAAAGTGTGCTTTAAAACCAATATAATTGGGAATTTTTTTAGGAGTATTCCAAGAAGGTATTTTGCCTGTGGCAATAATTAATTTATTAGTTTCTATAATTTGTCCTGTAGAAAGTTTTACATAATGTATGTCATTACGGTCTTGTGCAGGAATAATATTAGTAACCATAGTATTAGTATAAATTTGCGCACCTTTATTTATTGCGCGTTGCGCAAGAAAAGTTTCAGAAATATTTCTAGACACGCTGCCTGCAGGTTGGGGTAGATCAAATGCATAATTAAAACTAGGTGTATAAAAATTAGCTTTATTGATATAAATTAAAGGTACCCCCCATTCCTGTAAAAAGGGTATTGCTTCAGGTGAAAAAAATTCACCACAAACTTTTTGACGTCCGATAATATCAGCTTCAATAATTATAGGTGCAATATTATTATCAACTAAATGATTAGCTGCGCTTAACCCAGCAATGCCAGCACCGATAATTATTGGTTTATTCATTAATATTAATTCCTTATAAATTTTTTATATCTCTATACCAGGAATAATATATTAATATTTTATAAGTAAATGGTTTTTTATAAGTTTAATAAAAAAAGGAACCTCAATATTAAAACTGAGGTTCCTTTTTTAGTAATCAAAAATTAATTATAATTTATTTTTTTTCTAGAATCGAAATTCTTGATATTAACTCATCAATTATTTTTGATTGATCTTTAACTGTTTTACTTAAATCATTAATTTCTTTATTTTGTTTTTGTAATTCGTTCAGCATCATAGGTGTTAATTTGTGATATTGTACTGTTTCAATTTCTCCGTTTTTATTATGAGCAACTAAATCAGGATAAACTTTGTCAACTTCTTCAGCAATTAAACCATATTCTAAAGGGTTTGAACCATCTGAACGTGATTTAATATAACGGAAAGAAACCGGTCTTAAATCCATTAATTTAGAGCTTAAATCATGCATATCATTAATATCATATTTGTATCTTTTTGAGGATGATACAGTACCTAATTGGCCATTGCTGTCAACTAACACAGCAACACCAGCTAAGCCTGTTGTTACACCATTAATTCCCGCTACAAATGTTCTAGTTTGTGTTCCGATTGTTCCAATTCGGATTGTATTACTTTCAGTAGCGGTTCCAATATTTCCTATAGTAATATTGTTGCTACCAGTAGTTAATAATTGTCCAGAATTTGCGCCTAAAGCAATATTATTTAAACCAGTAGTATTTGCAATCAAACTCCCATATCCAACTGCAGTGTTATTATCTGCAGTATTATTTTGTAATGCTAGGCATCCTATTGCTGTGTTATTTGATCCGGTAATATTATTGTCTAAAGAACTTCTTCCTAATCCAGAATTGTTATTACCTGAAGTATTATGTCTTAAACAGTTTGCACCAATGGCTGTATTTGAATTACTTATAGTATTTAAATTTAATGAGAATGCCCCTATAGAAGTATTTAAAAATCCAGTGGTATTTGAGATTAAACTCGAAGCACCTAAAGCTGTGTTTTCAAATCCTGAAACATTCGCGTTGCCCGAATTGTAACCAACATAAACATTTAGATTGCCAGCAAGACTATCATTAGCTCCTGCACCTTCACCAATAAATACCGATTGGCCGCTATTAAATATTTCTAACTGGGATTTATCTGTAATTCGTAATCTTGTTAAATTGTTTGATCTTATATCAATAGGTTGATCATCAATAGTTCCAAGGAAATTAATTCCACCAACAGTTCCTGTGTTGCCCGTAATTAACCATGCTATGCCATTTATTTGCCCAGTGGCGCCTGTAGCACCGGTACTTCCCTTAGTACCAGTAAAACCAGTATTACCTATTTTTCCTGTAGGCCCTTGTTTACCTATTAATCCAGTGGCGCCAGTAGCGCCTGTAGCTCCAGTAACACTATTAACACAACCATTTTGAAATTTTTGGCCAACAGATTTAGTAAAAACATCACGTTTTATTATTTGATCTTCTGTAAATAAATTGCAGTTAACGAGTATTAATATTGTTAGACAAATTATTGAATTCTTTGATATCATTTTTATATCCTTTTTTTATTAAATATTATATTAAGAATTACTTCACATTTTAATAAAATGCAATTATAAACAAAGGTGATAATTTAAATAATTATTAGAGCAATTAAACCACATTTATTTTAATAATCCATCTAAAAGGCCAATGCCAGCGAATGGAATAATTAGAAGGACTAATACCGGCGGCTTTTAAATAAAATATCCAGTCAGAATAAGTAAAGGCTTTTTTTATAGACAACAAGCTATCATTTTTTACAAGCCTATTGTTAAAAAATAAAGGCATAATAATAGAAGCAAAAAAATATGATACTCTGCTACGCTGCAAATCATTAATAATAATATTTTTGCGTGCCACCACTTTTGCACGCTTTAAAAAATCTATTATTTCTTCATCAGACAAATGGTGACACACTAAGGTTGCTGTTACAATATCATAACTTTTTTCTGGTTCATTTAATTCAGGAGTTTTACTTAACAAAAATTTAATATTATTTAAATGTGCATTTTGTTTAATAGCATGTGTAATAGCATCAGAATTTAAATCAATTCCAGTAACTTGAGCATTTTTAAATTTTAAAGCGAGTTGCATTGCAAAATAACCACCACCACAGCCTACATCTAATATAGAATTAATATTATGTGGGAATGTTTTTAGTATTGCGTTATTAGCGCCTAAGTATTTTCCAATTCTGCCCAATTGATATAAGCAATGATTATATTCGTGTTGAGTATAATGCTCTGAGCCTAAGTCTATAAGTTCTGGTTGTCGGCTACGTATTTTCATAATAACTTTATGGTAAATTAGTTAAATAAAGCTTACACAATAATTTAGAGGGATAAATTAATCATCCCTCTAATAAATCTCTAGTTATTGGTTAGAAATTAATTTTTTAACAAGATTTTCTAAATTATTAATGCGCTCTTCTTGAGTCGCAATTTTATTTTCTTGTTCTATAATTTTCTTATGTTGTTTTTTGCTTTCATTAAGCAACATTGGTACAAGCTTATGGTATTGTACTGTTTCAATTTCGCCGTCTTTATTATGAGCAACTAAGTCAGGATAAACTTGGTCAACTTCTTCAGCAATTAATCCATATTCTAAAGGATTTGAACCATCAGAACGCGATTTTATATAACGGAAAGAAACTGGGCGTAAATCCATTAATTTAGAACTTAAATCTGACATGTCTTTAATATCATATTTATATTTTTTTGATGATGACACAGTACCTAATTGGCCATTACTATCAATTAATACAGCAACAGCATCATTGTTTCCTGTAGTTACGCCTCGAATTCCTGCAATAAATGCTTTAGTTTGTATTCCAGATATTCCAATTCTAATTGAGGCAGATTCAGCAGCTACACCATTATTTCCAATAACAATATTATTATTTCCGGTTGTTAATAATGAACCAGCACTTAGTCCTAGTGCAATATTGTTTGATCCAGTATTAAAATTAAGAGTACTATTTCCGATTGCAATATTATTAGATCCAGCATTTCCATTTCCAAGGGCACTAACCCCGATTGCTGTATTATTAGATCCAGAAGTATTTATAGAGATTGAAGAAGTTCCAATTGCAGTATTAAAAAATCCTGTAGAATTGAACAATAATGCCCCATTTCCAACGGCGGTATTGCCTGATGTAGTGCTAGCTTGTAAAGCATTAGTACCAATAGCTGTATTTTGTCCACCAGTTGTATTGTTACTTAAGGCACTTACTCCAACTGCTGTATTTCCTTGTCCAGTAGTATTAGATGTTAAAGCGGCTGCTCCAACTGCTGTACTAAAAGACGCTGTAGAATTCCGTAAAGCATCAGTACCAATTGCTGTATTTGATTGTCCTGTAGTATTTGTAGCTAATGTACCTCTTCCCACTGCTGTATTAGAGTCTCCGGTACTATTAATTCCTAAAGAACCGGATCCAATTGCTGTATTTAAAGTACCAATAGTATTTGAACCTAGAGCACCAATTCCTAGGGCTGTATTTCTATTTCCTGTAGTATTAAATGATAAAGCATTTACTCCAACTGCCGTATTAGAAAATCCGGTAGTATTGACTGCTAATGCATTAGCTCCAAAAGCGGTCATGTTATCCGAAGTATTTAAAGTAAGAGAATTGTATCCAGCGGCAGTAATGTTAACGCCTGAAACGTTAGCGTTTCCGGATTGATAACCAACGTATACATTTTGACGAGTATTAAGATCATCATTTGCGCCAGCACCTTCACCAATAAATACAGATTGCCCACTGTTAAGAACTTCAAGTTGTGATTTTGTAGTTGCTCTAAAACGCAAAATATTATTTGTGCGAATATCCAGAGCTTGGTTGTCGGTTGTCCCAAGGAAATTTATTCCTGAAGTAGTCCCAGCGTTGCCTAAAAGTAACCATGCATCTGCAGCAGATGAACCGGTTGCACCGGTAATCCCTGTAGCACCTGTTTTTCCTGTTGCACCAGTTTTCCCGATTAACCCTATAGGAAAGCATTGACCACCAACGCATGTCATACCGGTTGGGCAACCGCCACCAATTGTGCATGCTGCACGTCCGCCGGTACTGCCGGTACAATTACAAACTCCGGTTGCACCCTTAGGACCTTGCAATCCTCGTGGACCAGTTGCTCCAGTTGCTCCGGTAGGACTATTAACGCATCCATTCTGAAATTTATTAGCCACGGCTTTGGTAAAAGTATCACGTTTAATAGAATTTTTTTTATTTAACAATTTATTATATTGTACTAATTTTAATTCATTATCAGTTAATTCTTTCTGATCATTTGCAAATGCATTGCAATTAATTAGTAATAAAGAAATTAATGCATAACTTAAGATTTTTGGTAACATATTTTATCCTTTTTTTAATGGTTTTAAAAAATTAATTTGTCCCTAGCAATATCATTTCTAAAGAAAGCCCAGGACCAAAACCAATTCCAACAGTGTCTTTATTATGTTGTTTGTTTTTTAATAAATCGTCTAAAACAAATAAAAATGTAGCGCTAGACATATTGCCATAATTTTTAAGAACTTCCCAAGACGAAGCTGTTTGTTCTTTGTTCAAATTGTAACTATGTTCAATTGCTTCTACTATTGCTTTCCCGCCTGGATGTATTGCCCAAATTAAATTTTTATAATCTATATTTTCTAAAAATTTACTAATCGCTTTGGGAGCCTCAGTCTCTATAATTTTGGGAACATCACGAGCGAGCGTCATAACCAAGCCATGATTAGATGCTACCCATGTCATTTTATCTTGTGAGTTTTTTAATGCACAAGAACCAGATTTTTCTATAGACCATAAAGAATTTTCCTCGGGCAATTTATTACACCCAATAATTACTGCCGCAGACCCGTCTGCAAATAATGCATTACCCACTAAAACTTCAGGCTTTACAGAAATTTGAAAGTGTAATGTACATAATTCTGTACAAACCACTAAAACTCTAGTGCTTGGATTTTCTTTAGCTATCGCAGTAGCTATTGCTAATCCCTTAAATGCACCAAAGCAACCCATAAAATTAATACCAAGTCGCTGTACATCATCGCGCATCCCAAGTTCATTTTGTAAAATAAATTCTATTCCTGGTGCCATAACTCCTGTGCAAGAAACAGAAATAATGTGTGTAATTTCTTGTGCTGGTCTTCCCCACATTGTAATAGCTTTTTGTGCAGCAGCCAAAGCAAGTTTAGGTGCTTCTTTAATATAAATGTCATTTCTTTGTTGTGTGCCAGGTACAAACTCTAAAAAATTTTTATTAAATAAAGTTGCTTCTTCTAATGGGGATTGGAAATCTTTAAGCACTGAATAACGTTTTGCAATTCCAGTTTTTAAAAATAGTGATTCAATAGATTTGGCTGAATGATCCCGTAATTGGCATAAATTAATTATATGTTGAGCTATGTTGTTTTGATCAGTGCTAAATTGTGGTAATGCAGTTGCTAATGCAAAAATAAGCGCCTTCATTTTTATTTCCTTTAATTATGAAATTTGTGTGATAGAAATTGTTCCAGATGTAACTTGCATATTGCTATTACCAGCAATAACTGCAATTGTATCTCCAATATTTAAGTCAAATATATAGCTATAATTATAAAAAGCTGTGCCTGGTTTTGCCGGTACTTGTTGAATACTAGCTCCGGTTATAATAGGATGTTCATTTTTTACTAAATCTACGGTTATTAGATCGATACCCATAGAATTTCTTATAAGTACTGAAAATATAATTAAATATGTTCCTTTTGTAGTTATAGAAAATCTTGGCTTTGAGTTAGTATTAGAATATATAATATTAGTGTCTTCTACTAAAGGTCTATTAAAATCTATATAACCCCCAGCATTTTGAAATTCACCAATTATTCTAGACGCATATGCATTTGGTTCGCCCAAAGGTGGTTTGCAATTATATTTTTGTGCTACAGCATTAAGAAAAGTGTTTTTTAGCAGTTTTTTATTGGCACTAAAAATTTTTGTTTGCGAAACTAAAACAATAAATAAAAAAAACGTTCGAGTTGCTTGAATGTTTAAAAGCATTTAAATTCTCCTTTTTTAAGAAATAGTTATTTGAGGTTTACTAATTTTTAAAATAAAAAGCAATCTGTGTCTTTTTTAAATGGGTACTTATAAATTTTCAATTAAACTATAAGGAAAAGAGATTGAATTGGATTTTGCAAAACAAAAAATAAGGGGTGTGAATTTAAATTCACACCCCTTATTTTTACAAAATTGCTTCTAGATTTATTTATTGTTTAGAAATTAAATTTTGCACCAGATTTTCTAAAGCGTTAATTCTATCTTCTTGATTCTTAATTTTATTTTCTAATACGCTCACTTCTTGTTTGTGTAATTTATACATACCTTGGATTGAAGCTAAAGATATACCATCAAAATCAAGCGTAGATATTGCTAATGGTGTTTCATTAAATCCAAATGCTGGATTAAAATCTTGCGCCATTGGTCCAATATGTCTTTTTGACGCATCAGTGCCTTTATAGTTCCAACTTGTGATTGGAATATTTACTAATTTATTCAATATTTCAATAGTATCTAAATCTCTAAAATTTTCTTTTTTGTTGCGATCACATGCTGCAGTCCAAGCAACTCCATTTGGTGCTAATGCTACTCCAAGTGTTTGATCAGTAGATGAATATATATTAGTGCCACCTGATGCAAGAACATTAAATGTATTAGCTGCCGAGCTACTAAAAGGTGTGCCAAGACTAGTCGTAGTCCCATCTGACCAAACAAATGAGTTATCATTAGCAACTGTTGCAAAGAACCCTCCTACAAAACTATAATTTCCTGTGGCAGTATTTGAACTACCACCCGCAACCATTGAAAAACTTCCTGTTGCGTTATTACTTTGTCCACCACAAATTGTTGTATATTGTCCTGAAACGGTATTAGAGTCACCACCACTGACTGATGATGCAATTGCTGAGGCAATGTTATTTGCTCCACCAGAAATTGTAGCAAATGAATCAGAAGCATTATTGTTTCTGCCCCCACCTACCACAGTTTGATCACTTGAAGATGTATTAAATATACCACCTGAAATAACTGAACTACTACCAAAAGCAACTTGAGTAGCTGCAGTACGTCCCATTTGTAGATCTACAGCTTTTGGCCCGCGAGCATTACCCCCGCCTACTCCACCATCAGGAATATTTGCTACCAGTGCGCCATTACCTTTTGGTACTATTGCTAAATTTAAATCTGTAGTAAAACAATCATTTGCTTGCAAAATGGAAGTTCCTTGTGTGGTAAAAATTGCGTTACCGCTTGTTAATGAAGATCTTGTAAGCTCAGTAGTAGATGTTCCATTAAACATAGCTAATGAATTGGCACAAGTAGCAGTTGTAGTTCCTGTGCTGCCTGTACTTGTTAGGCCACCTGTATTAGCTGCACCCGTTGCACCTGTAGCTCCTGCTATTCCTGTAGGACCAGTATTTCCAGTAAAACCTGTAGAACCGGTATTACCTGTAAAGCCCGTGTCGCCATTTACTCCCGTAAAGCCTGTATTTCCTGTAACTCCAGTTACGCCAGTATTCCCAATTGTTCCTGTAAAGCCTGTGTTACCTGTATTTCCTGTAAAACCAGTGTTTCCTGTTACGCCGGTAAAGCCCGTTGCGCCTACACCAGTATTACCTGTGTTACCCGTTATTCCAGTAAAGCCTGTGTTACCTGTAACTCCAGTTACGCCAGTATTCCCAGTTATTCCAGTAAAGCCTGTGTTGCCATTAGCACCAGTGAAGCCTGTATTTCCAGTAAAACCAGTGTTACCAGTGGCGCCGGTAAAGCCAGTTGCGCCTACACCAGTATTACCCGTGTTACCAGTTATTCCAGTTAGCCCAGTAGAACCTGTATTTCCAGTTGCTCCTGTGTTAGAAGCATGTCCGGGAATACCTTGTGATCCTGTAGCCCCAGTAGAACCTGTGGATCCTTTTAAACCTATAGGGAAACATTGTCCACCAACACATGTCATACCTGATGGGCAACCGCCACCAATTGTGCATGCTGCACGTCCACCAGTACTGCCTGTTGGACAATTAGTACAAACTCCGGTTGCACCTTTTGGGCCTTGTTTTCCTTGCTTGCCTTGTTTGCCTCTTGGACCAGTGGCTCCGGTTGCACCAGTTATTCCAGCTGGGCCAAATTTTTCACATGCAGCGTTGGTAAATGTATCTCGTTTTAAAGCTGAATTTAATTGAGTTATTTGCAATTCTTGTTCTTTAATTCTTTGTTCGAAGTTTTCTAAATCTGCGCTGATTAAATTAGTAATCAATAAAAATATGAATGCGGGATATTGCAGAGTAGTATTCATTAGCTTCCTTTTTTTTTAAATATTAGACTCTCTTTTTACTAATCATTATGAATTAGTAAAAAGAGATTTACTAGATTTTAAAATAAAAGGCAATCTAAATTAGATGATTTTTTGAACGTCTAAGACGATGATAATTGATAGCAAAATGGTGGGCATAGTCGCGAATGCTAATTAAAAGTCTGCCAACTTCTGTTTGTATATCTAAGTGTATACCGTCAGGATTATTTGGAGTAAATAAAATTTCTTCTCTTTTGGCTAAGCTAACAAATACACTTTTTGGGAACAGATTTTTGACAGCATTCAGTTGACCTTTGCCGCCATCGATCATTATTATATCAGGTATTTCATTAGGGTCACGATATCTGCGCGTAACAATTTCTTGTAATGCAGCATAATCATTTTGAGTATCTAATGTTTTTATTTTAAAGCGTCTGAATTTATTTTTTTCTGGTATGCCATTTTTGAATCGTACGCATGAACCAACAATATATTGGCTTTGAAAATGTGATATATCAAAACAATCTATAGTTATTGGCTGTGAATCCAAATTTAAAAATTCTTGAAGTTTTCTATTAATTAAATTAGGAGTTTCTACAACATTACAAATATCACTAGACATAAAAGATACTTCATTTTCATATTTAGTTTCTGTGTAATAAATTTTTAGATACGTAATTACGCCTTCTAAATTTTGTAAATATTCATGCAAATTTCTAGCGCGTTCAAATTTAAGTTCTTGCATTGCGATTTTAAATTCATCTTCCAGAGTAGTTCTTAAATTATCATAATTTTGTGCAAGCAATTCTTTTACTATTTTTATTTTTAATAAATGTTCTGTAGTGTCAAACTTTGTACCCATACACATGCCAGCACAATTGCCAATGTGATAATTTAAACATCCTGTAGGAATTTTTTGATTACATGTTTTTAATTTAAATTTGCGTGTTAAAAATTCGAAAACTTTCCGTGCTTCTTGTTTTTTGACAAAAGGACCAAAATACTCCCCCCGTTCTTTTCTATTTCGGGTAGTTTTAAAAACAGGAATATCATCATATGTAAACATGAAATAAACAAAAGGTTGGCCATGTTTTAAAAGTACATTAAATTTCGGTTTTTTTTCTCTTATTAATTGTGCTTCTAATAAGAGTGCTTCTTCTTCATTTTGGGTGATTATGTAATCTATATCAACAGATTCATCTATTAATTGTTTAATTTTCCAATCTTTGTGCTGATTTGCAAAGTAGGATGCAACCCTGTTTTTTAAGGATTTTGCTTTTCCCAGATAAAGAATATTGTTATCTTTATCCTTAAAGGTATATATTCCAGGTAATTTTGGGAATGTTTTAACTTTATTTTTCACTCTGCACCTCGTATATATTCTACTTGAAAATAATTAATTATGCAATACCTAAATGCCTCCAGTCATCGACAAAGGAGCAGTTTACCCTGAGCTCTCTCAAGGGGGAGCACGGTAAATTTATATTTACGTCTCATGGAAAACTGACTATATTTAATGTGTTTAAAAAATTTAAAATTCACTAATTTTCAGGCAACAGAATAATTTTTATAGGGGTCAACATGAGTGCTGTTTTTAGAATAAGTTATGCAGTTATTTTTTTTGTATTACTAGTTTTTGGCTGGATGGGTTGGGGTATGTATATTTACATATTTGATAAAAGTTGCCCAGTACTAGTAATTAATGGATTAGATGATGGTGGTTATTATGCTGGGGATATTCAAGCAGCATTACTAGGGAGAGATGATTATAAAGTTTCAGACCTTTCTGTTTGGCTTGATGGTAAATCAATTATAAATAAATTCAGAGTAAACCGAAAAGAATTTGAACATCAATTACCTATTCCTACAAAATCATTATCAAATGGTAAGCATGCATTAAAAATAGAATTAGTAGATGGTGCGTACAGTAAAAATAAATTAGAACATGAGCTTACATTTTTTGTAGATAATACTACATTACAAGCAGCATTTATAAAATCTGACGCAGATTATAAAGTCTTTCAAGGAAGAACTTTACATTTGCAAATTCAAGTAAGTAAGGAAATAAAAACGGCTCGAGTAAATATTCTTTCAAAAGAATATGATTTTTTTCCAGAATCAGCATCTTCAAAAATATATGAAGCTTTTATTCCAATATCATGTGAAGAGGGTACAACTGAATATCCATTTACAATAGATATTATGGACAAAACAGGTGCTGCTATGGCATTGCACGGTAAATTTCAAGTGATACCTTATCCATTTAAAAAACAAGTGCTAACATTTAATAAAGAACATCTTAAAGAACAAGAAGAAGGCGCTCTTGATCAATCGGTATTAGAAGATGAACTAGTGGAACTTGTAAAAAAATCACCATCAGAAAAATTATTTAATGGTGAATTTTATATTCCTATGGAAATGACAAGAGTTTCTTGTGATTATGGTATGAAACGTGTAACACAAGAAAAGGGCTGTTACATGCATAAGGCTGTAGATTTAGCTGGAATTCCAAGGACTGTAGTTTGGGCACCACAAGATGGAATTGTTATTATAAAAAATAAATATAAAAGCAGTGGCAATGCCGTTGTAATTGATCATGGATTAGGAATCTTTACTTTGCTGTTCCATTTAGATAGTTTTGCTAATATCAATATTGGTGACAAAATAAGACGCGGAAGTCCTGTTGGTAAAATGGGTATGACCGGGTATGCTACTGGATACCATTTACATTGGGAAATGCGAATTAATAATATTCATGTTGATCCCTTGCAATGGACTAAGCTAGATTTTTAATATTTGATATCCGACGATACAATTTTTGTATTGCAAAAATTACTCGAGATGCCTGATAATATAACTGTATTTTATAACCGGCATCTCGGGTAGCATGTATAGCATATCGAGAGATAACCTAGGAGAATAGTGAAGCTAAGATTAAAAGACGCGCAGAATTATTTTGCTCAAAAAAGTTTTTTAATTAGATGTTCCATTTTTTTTATTTTCTTAAGTTTTATTTTTGCAATATGGTTCTTTTTTATATTTGATAAGTTTTCTAATAAATTAAATCAAATTAATCAAGAAATTATTATTCTGAAGAAAAATAAAGTTTTATTAAATAAATTAATTAAGCAAAAATCTGAAAACATTATAATTCTTTTAGATTTAAAAAAACAAATAGAAAATCTTTATCCAAATGATTTAGATCTAAATCAAATATTACGTATCGCGCACGATTCTGGTTTAGAATTAATTAATTATGGCCTGCCTGTAGAACCCAAAGATAAAAATACAATTGAAAAAGTTGATAACAATTTAGTACCATTATCTTTTAAAGGTAACTTCCATCAAATTTTAGAATTTATAACCAAAAATTTGGAAAATAAGAAGTTATTTAAATTTGAGAAAATTAATATTATAAAGTTAGAAGATAATGTGCTTAAATTTGATTGTGTTTTTAACTGTACCTGTCCTTTAAAGCTCGGCACTCCCTTATAGCTTTATAAATTAGGATAAATAATTATGAGAATATCTAAAATATCGCCTGTTCTTGCAAGCCTTGGCGTAGTAGTGCTAGTAATATCATTTTTTGCTTACATACATTGTGATGATATTATAACTCCTTTACGTGATCCATTCGCGCCAAAAAAGATAAAAAAAAATATCTCATTAATTTCCGTTTTGTCAGATGATCAAAAAAAAATTGCTGTAGTAGAATATGATAAAGAATCTGTATTGGTATCAATTGGTGACACAGTGGGTTTAAAATGGCAGGTTATATCTATAGAAGACAAAGAAATAGTTTTAGAAAGTCTAAATACCAAAAAAAGGAAGACGGTTTTATTAAATTATGAATAAAATTTTATTTTTATTACTAACTATTTCAGTATACGTGCATGCAGATAATGTCGAAACCATAGATCAAAAACATAATAAACGACCGGAAATAAAAGCCAAGCATAAAGGCTCAACTATTAATTCTTCGCAAGATGGTGATGATATTTTTAATGATCCAATTTTAAATGCAAAAAAAATTTCTATAAAATCCAATGAGGCAAAGATTCAAGATATAATTGAATTAGTAGGAACTTCTATTGGAATTAACTTTATGATTGACCCAAGAGTAACTGGTAGAATTGGAAAAATTTTTTTTAAAAATATTACCGCCGGACACATTCTAAGATTTATTTGTACACGTAGCGACCAAGCTTTATGTTTAATTAAAGATAAGGATATTTGGTGGGTTATGACCCAAGAACAAGCTCGTGAGCGTGATGATAGAAATATTATACATAAATCATTTGATTTGCATCATATTAATCCCACAGATAAATTTAAAGATATAATAGAACGGACTTGGAATAATATTTTAACAGATAAAGAAAAACTAAATGCATACATGTCTATAGATACAGAAAGAAAAAAAATCTATTGTCGAGCAAGTTTAAATACGATAGAAGAATTTCAACAATTTTTATTTGAAATTGATAAACAAGTCACTAAAATAAAAATTGATGCAATAATTGTTTTTGCAGAAAAAAACTGTAATTTCGATTTTGGTATAAATTGGTCAGGTATATACAATCGCTTAGATACATTAAAATTAACATGTAAAGCTTTTGATTTTGTCGGTTTAGGTGGAATCCTCACAGATTTTCCCACACCTACTTCAAGTATATTTCCGCACAATAAAGATTTATTAGTAAACCCAGAAAATTTCGCGATTAATTTATTTACCAAGAATTTTAGATCATCAAGAACTCATCGTTCACAAGGTGAAACAATTAAAGTACCGTTTGTTTTTGGTGGGCGTGATTTAAATACTAGGCGTTTAAATTTAGTATTACATGCTGCGGAAATAGAATCTAAGGCAAAAATTATATCCCGACCTTCTGTAATGACTAATGATAATGAAGTGGCTAAAATTTTAATTGGAGAAAGTTTGCCGTTCCAAACAGGTAGAATTGATGAACTTTCTATAGCTGTCACTGGGGGTAATATAGATTATCCTACAGTAAGTTATAAAGATATTGGTATTTCCTTAGAAGTGCATCCTGTTGTAAGCCCAGATAAAACCAAAATAAAATTAGAAATTTTTTTAGAAGAATCAGAAGTTATAAAAGGAACTACTGCGACTAATGATAAAGGTGTGATGCAAGACCCGCCTGTTATTAATATGGTTAAAATTCATAATAAAGTTACACTTAATGATGGACAAACTGTTATTGTTGGTGGACTCTCTACTTATGATGAACGTAAAGTAGTAAACAAGGTCCCATGGTTATGGAAAATACCTGGAATCGGTGCATTGTTTACTGGAACTTCTGAAGCTAAACGTGAATTCGAGCAATTTATTTTTATAACACCATCAATTGTAAATGATGAGTGTGATAGTTTAAAAAATTAAATCCCCTCAACTTGTTACAAGCTGAAGGGATAGGGGGGATGAACAATACGTAAAGTACTGTTCATTTAGGGACGTTTCATTTTTAAGATCTGTGTAAGTTAACAAGACGCAATTTTTATGTCAAGAAAATAATATATGAAAAATATAAAAAACAAAATTTTACTTTTAATTTTAGCAATTCTCGCTCCAGCATGCTCAAACAAAAAGAAAGTTGTTAATTTAAATAATAATAAAAAAACAAATTGGAGTTATGATATTGGTATTGAAGGCATAGAATGCAAACTATGTGCATACAAGGCTGTTAAACGATTAGAAAAAATTCCTGACGTATCAAGTGTAAAAATGATTTGCACGCCTAATTTTAGAGAATGTCATGCAGATTTAGAATATAATAATATTGGCAATAACATTAATATACAAGCGATTAAAGATGTAATCGAGCTTGAGGGCTTTGAAGTTAAATATATTTCCGGAAATTTTATCGGCATATTTGATGACAAGTTAGAGAAGTTTAATCTCGTAGATAAAGACATAAATGTGAAGTTTAAGAATCCAAATGGGAATAATTTTAATATAAAAGCTAACCACAAAATTACGGTATATGCTAAATTAATTTTTCAAAAGAAACTCAATGAAATCTGGATGACTATAAATTAATATTAATAAACTTAATTAAAATGTTTTTCTTCGCCTAAATCTCGCGGCGGTTTCTTTTAATAATTTAAAAATATATTTTATTTTTTCGTCAGATACGCCATAAGGAAACATGCATTTAGTTTCATTATCATTAATTTTTTCATGTTGTATCTCAATAAAAATATCTAGGTGATAAAATAAATTTTCAAATTCAAAAAATTCTTTTAATACCCGTATGTGTAATGCAACTTCTTGTTCGTCAATTACAGGAATAATTACACCTATATGTTTATCAGGATTTTGTGGTTGTGTAGTATAGGGTATAACTATTGAAATTGAAATTAAGGATATTGTAGAAATAAGCAAACTTAAAAAATAAATCATAATACTCTCCTATAAAGAAATATGAAATTCAAGTATTAAGTTAAAAATTAAATATTTTTAAACTGATCTATTATTTCATTAATAATTTTACTAATCAAGCAAGTTTTGCAAATATGCGTTAAAGTAATTTTTTTTGTGCTAATTCTATCTCTTTAACATGTTTAAAATTTAAAATTTGTTCTAAGCTCTCTAAAACATTGTCAAAATCAAAATCTGGATGTTGCTCATGAGTTTTTAATAATAATTCTTTAGCTTTTAAGAACTGGTTTCTTTCTAAGTAGAATAATGCAAGTCTTAAGTTATTGGTATAATCAGCAAATTCAGAAAAGTCATCTAATTCCGGATCTTCTTTTTTTAAATCATTTTTAATAGCTTCAATGTCTTTTAAATAGGTTTTCAATAAAGTTATTGCTAGTGTTTGATGATATAATATAAACCTGTCTTCAACAAGTTTTAAGTCATAGGTTTCAGCATGTGTAAATTTTTTTTCAAGAAAATTATAAGCCAATTTTATTGGTTTAAATCTTTCTAGGTCAAATTTTTGAATGAAGGTGCAGTGAGCACAAAATTTGAGTTTGTGTTTTTTTCTATTTTTAAATTCACATTGTTGTAAGCAAGATTTATAACAATTTTCTAAATGTGATTTATAAAGTGCTTTATAAGCTTTTTTTATTTCATCCCAATTAGAACTTTCTGGTATTGCTAGTAACTCATAAGCTTGTTTAGATGTTAATTGTTCTGCGCTAAATACATTAAAAATGAGAGTTATAAATAAAAACAAAAATAATATCATATTTTTTCATTAACCCAAATGTTTTTGGAAGCTAGATATTTTAGATCCAAAATTAAATTTATACCATTACAGTCATAAAAAGCAATGATTTTCAAATAGAAAAATTAACTAATTAAGTTATTGGGTTTGGGGTAAAAAATATTTTGCTTTGGTACCGGTCTACTTCAATAGATTGGTATAAATTGATTATCTCATTAATATTTTTGCTTTTTAAATAAATTTTGCGCATATGTGTATTTTTAATTTTATAAATAATAGGCTTAACAGGGCCCAATATTATTATTTCATCAAGATCGGCATTGCTGCAAAGTTCTTGTAAAAAGCGATGTGATTCAGTTTCAACAATATGTTCGTTGTTATGTTTAAATTCGATTTCAACTAACCGTGTATGCGGTGGATAATTACTTACTTGTCTATTTTCAATTTCTGATTGGTAAAACTTTAAATAATCAATCTCATTTAAATAATCAAAGACAGGGTGGTCAATCATAGTTTGCACAATAACATTACTTGTATCACTTTGTCGGCCTGCTCTGCCAGCCACTTGTATTAATTGTTGTAATACCATTTCAGATGCATTATAAATTGGAAAATGTAAATTTAAATCAGCCCATAAAATTCCTACTAAGGTAACGCGAGGAAAGTGATAGCCTTTTGTAATTGTTTGTGTGCCTACTAATATATCTATTTTTCCTTCAGAGAATTTTAGAACAGTGTCGTTCCATTTTTTCTTTTTGGCAACAGATGTTGAATCAGCTCTTTCTATAACAGCATTTGGAAACATGCTTTGTAAAATATCTACAACTTGCTCTGTACCAATTCCTTTTTTTACAAATTTATCATCAGTTTGTTTGCATTGTGTGCAAATTTTTGGATATTGCATTTTGAGTGCACAGTAATGGCAATATAAAATATTATCTTGGTGTAAAATTAAACTAACTGAACAATTATTACATTTAAATATAAATTCACAATCTTCACATTGCACAAAGAAGCTATAGCCCCTGCGATTTAAGAAAATAATCGCTTGTTCGCGTTTTTCTAAGCGATCTTTTATAGCATTTTGTAACTTTGTAGTTATCCAGAAATTTTTACGTTGTTTTTTGTCTAATAAATTAACAACCTCAATTTCTGGAAACGCACCTTTAAATCTATTTTTTAATTGAAAAAATTTCCAGCCTTTAGCTTTAACATTATATAAGGAAGTAATTGATGGGGTTGCTGAACCGAATAAAATCGGGATTTTATTTAAACTTGCTTTTAATATTGCAGCTTCTTTTGTATTAATTTTTGGATGCTTTTTTTCTTGGTAACCAACTTCGTGTTCTTCATCAATTATTATTAACCCCAAGTTAGGTATTGGTAACAAAACTGGCAAATGAACACCAATTATTAGCATTGGTTTATTGTGTAATAATTTATCCCACATTTCACGTTTGTTTTTTGGCGTTGAAGCGGAATGAAAGTTAAAAATTATAATATTATTTGGCAGTGAATTTCTTAGTAGCTGTTCAAATTGCAAAGCCAAGGTTACTTCTGGCAATAAAAGCAAAGTAGTTTTATTTAATGCAAAATTATCTATTATTAACTTTTTATAAACTTCCGTTTTACCTGAGCCTGTAACTCCGTGCAATAGTGTTGGTGTATATTCTGGGTTTATAACTTTAGTTTTTAAAAATTCATAAACACACTGTTGCTCTTGTGTTAATTCAACTTTCTCAGCTGATATTCTTGCTGGTACTTCTATTAATTGGGGATTACTTGTGTCCTTCTTTATTTGTGTGATAAATTGCTTAATCCGTTGTACAAAAGCCGAAGGGCTAGCTTGATAATAATTTGCTAATTCAGAAACAAATTTACTGTATGTTTTATCAATTGGGAATTCTTCAATTGCAATTGCAGGCTTAATAGTAAAGATTGGTTTATTTTCTAAACCTGGGATCACTTCTTCTATAAAAGCAAAGTTTACTTTATTGCGTAAAGGAACTTTAACAATTGCTCCAAGCAAATTAGTTTTGTCCCAGTTTTCTGGAACTGTATATAAAAGTGATTCTGAAAATCCATTGAGGAGTTTAACTTTGATGAACATAGTATTTACAGTTTAAGCAATTATATTGGTTACTACAATAAAGATTAATTATTTCGCCAAATTTTAATAAATCCGTCATTGCCTGCCGATATTATTAATTCTGTTTGGGGCATAAATAATAGTTTATTAATACCGGTGTCATGCGCTTGCCAAGAATCTGTTATTATGGAATTCTCAAAATCCCATATTTTAATCTTTCCATTTTTATAACCAGCAACTAAAGTATCAGTTGATAAAAAATCAAATGTATTAGTTAATTCTGGATCTGTTATTTTTTTAGTAATTTGATTATTGGCACTTATATCAAAATTAATTAAGCATATTAATATTTCTGAATGGTCAGGGTAAATTGTCGGCAAAACTTCATTAGAACTACTGCATATGCAACCCATATGATCTGTAAATTGAGAATATTTGACTGAGGTTATAAAGCAATCTTCATAACCATATAATAGCTTTTTAGGAATATTGTTATTTGATAAATCTAATATATTTAGTTTTTCAGTATCTTCAGGACTATTATTCATTCCGTAGGTAAAGCTTTTTCTATCATATGAAAATGACATACTGTTAATTGGACGATGAGTATGTATTGTCCATAATACTTCGGCAGTAAATATATTCCAAATTTTTATGTCACCGTTTGAACATCCTGAAGCTAAGTTGTTAGTATCTGGTATAAAGTCTACAGTTGGACATGGTATTGGATGCCCGTATAAAGTTTTTCTATGAGTAAAGTTATTATATGCATCCCAGATTTTTATTTTTTTATCTGTACCTGATGATGCTAAATAATGCCCTGAGGTTGAAAATTTCAAATCTAAAATTTTACCTTCATGCGCATTATCTATTCTTTTTATTAAATTACCATTAACTGCATAGATATCAATTGTGTTTAAACTAGCAGCAACAATATAATGTTCATTGGGAGAAAATGCCAAAGCAGTAATTGGACCATTATTTATTTCCAATGTTTTAATGGTTTCCCATGAGTGTTTTTTTACTATTAATTGACTTGAAAATAATAGAGAAATGTTAGATATAACTAAAAAGAATATTTTTAAGTTAATTTTCATTCTATAACTTTCGCTTTTTAAGGTTTTACCAGTATAAAAATTATTTTAGAAAAAAGTGAAGCAATTTAAATTTTTTAGTATAAATCTTTGAAAACCCATACTTAGAGCCTTTTTGTACAATCCCTAAGCGGTCTGGTCGTGCTTTTAAGACAAATTATTTCAATCTGTTGATTTTTAACAATTAAATTTGTTACTCTGGTAAAGAATACATTTCATGGTGAAATGTTATATGATAACAAAAAGGAGTTATTATGAAAAAGTTATTATTATTAGCATTAGTAGTTTGTGGCGTAATGTCATCTGCATTAAATGCATGTTGCTACAGAACATCAAGATATTATTCAGCAACACCTTGGGAATTAGAATATTAATTTTCAGTAATTGCTAAATATATTTATAAGATATAAGTGTTGGTGCCAGGTTTTAATCTGGCACTGAATCAGATTACTATTTAAAAAAATTTTTTAAAGCGTCTTTCATGAGACAAAGAGATAGGTGTCAGATTTTAATCTGGCACCTGGACTTATTAGAGTAATATTCTGCTAAATTGTTTTAAAGTTGGAGTTGGTATGAAAAATATTATTTTCTTATTTTTAATGTTATTTGGTGTTTTGCATTGTGCTCCAAGTGATGGTAGTAATTGCAATCCAATTATGAGTGAAATAGAAAAAAACCAACAAGAAATTGATTTTTTCAAAAAAGAAGCAATTTCAATACTTCAAGAATTAATAAAAAGCAATAAAGATGTTGCGCTATTACCTGCTATTCAATTAATTAAAGAACATAAGTTTCAAGAAGCAAAAGATAAGCTGAATGAATTAGTAACACAAGAATCTGATCTTGATGCAGATATTAAAGAAAAAATTAATCTAGCTATAAACAGTGTTTCTAAAATAAATAACATCACTTCAATTTGGTTGTCACAAGAAAGCGAAGGTAAGCTTATTCCTCAAATTGCAAATATTGTTAATCAATATGCATTGCCATTCAAAGAGTTGTTTCTAATAAATGGCTATAATAATTCGGTGACGTCAGTAGCATATTCGCCTAATGGTAGATATTTAGCTTCAGGATCATTCGATAAAACAGTAAAAATATGGGACTTAGAAACAGGGAATCCAAGTGAGTTAATAGGGCATACAGATGGGATAAGTTCAGTAGCATATTCGCCTGATGGTAGATATTTAGCTTCAGGATCATATGATAACATAGTAATAATATGGGATTTAGAAACAGGTGATCCAAGAAGGTTAGATGGACATACAGCAGGAATAAGTTCAGTAGCATATTCACCTGATGGTAGATATTTAGCTTCAGGATCATTTGATAAAACAGTAATAATATGGGACTTAAAAACAGATAATCCAAGAGAGTTAAAAGGGCATACAGATGGGATAAGTTCAATAACATATTCACCTGATGGTAGGTATTTAGCTGCGGGATCAAGAGATGGAAAAGTATTAATATGGGACATTGAAACGGGGAATATAATAGAGGAATTAGTATTAAGAAAAGATTTGTTTTTTTTGCCACGTGCAGTGATGTCAGTAAAATATTCACCTGATGGTAGAAATTTAGCTTCAGGATCAGATGATGGAACCGTAATAGTATGGGATTTAAAAACAGGTAATCAAATAAACAAATTAGAAAATTATACAAGTTCTATTAATTCAGTAGCATATTCACCAGATGGTAGATATTTAGCTTTAGGATCATCTGATAAAACGGTAATAATATGGGACTTAGAAACAGGTAATAAAACAAAGTTAAAAGGGCATGCGGGGATTGTTTATTCAGTAGCATACTCACCTGATGGTAGATATTTAGCTTCAGGATCATCTGATAAATCAGTAATAATATGGGGATCTTGTTATGCTTAAAACATATATCTAATGTTTGTCTTGTTTTGACTAAAAATAGCATAGGTTATATGCTATAGATATGAAAAAAGAATTTGATAAAAATAAAACAATATTTCTGGTTGACGGCTCTACATTTTTATACAGAGCATATTATGGTATGAAGCCATTGCACACATCAAAAGGTGTGCCTATTCAAGCGGTCTATAATTTCTGCAGAATGATAAAAAAACTTATAAATAATTTTGATCCACATTTATTTGCAATAGTTTGGGATAGCAAAGGCCCAACAAAACGTAAAGAAATTTATCCTGAATATAAAGCAGGAAGACAAGCACCGCCGACAGATTTATTTGAACAAAAAGATACAATATTAAAATTTGGTGAATTAATTGGTTTGCCAATGATTGCGGTCCCAGGTGTCGAAGCTGATGATATAATTTTCTCTTTAACCCAAGATTTTAAAAAAGATTATGAAGTTGTAGTAATAGCTTCAGATAAAGATTTGTACCAAATATTAGATGATAATGTGTATGTTTTTGATCCATTTAAAGATTTATTAGTAGACGAGAATGAATATAGCCAAATATTAGGTTTTAGCGTAGATAAATTACCATTTTATTTTGCGCTACTGGGTGATGCATCAGATAATATTCCAGGTGTTAAAGGTGTTGGTAAAACAACTGCCTTAGAACTTGTTCAAAATTTTGATAGCATAGAAGATTTATATAAAAATATAGAAAAATTAAAAAAAGATCGTACTAAGCAATTATTAAAAGCCAATGAAGCTAATGCATTTTTAAGTTATCAGCTTTTTTGTGCAATTTATCATCCAAATAATATAGATGCCAAAAGTTTAAAGTTTGATCCAAATAATTGGAAAAATGCAAAGCCATTATTTGTAGAATATGAATTAAAATCACTGATCACTGATATGCAAGAAAATAATGAAAAACAACCTGAAGCGCCCACAGAATTTTTTGCAAAAACAAAAGGTTATAAATTTAAATGTGTAACTACAAAGACTGATTTAGATGATCTTGTTAAACATTTAAAAGAAAAAAAAGTATTTGCAGTTGATACAGAATTAGATGGCCTAGACACTTCAACAAGTAAGCTTATTGGTATGTCATTCTGTGCCCAAGCTGGACTTGCGTTTTATGTGCCGTTTGGTCACAAGAATGTTGCAAACAAAACTATTGAGCAAAAGGAACAAGTAGAAGTACAAACGTCATTATTTTCAAAGCCATTGCCAGATCTAAATCAAGATCAAAAGACATTAGAAAACGTGCAAGAATCAGGGCAGCTATCACCTGAAACTGTGTTTGCAGCCATAAAACCAATATTAGAAGATCCACAATATAAGAAAATTTTACATAATGCGAAATTTGATAAATTTGCATTCTATCACAATGGTATAAACTTAAATGGCATATCAGATGATACAATGATAGAAGCAGGTTTAATTGTTGAAGATTGGCAACGTGTAGGGCTCAAATCTTTGTCGCAGCATTATTTAAATGAAACAATGTTAACATTTGAAGATGTTGTTAAAAATAAAAAACTTAAAGATTTTTCTTTTGTAGATTTAGAAACTGCAACAGATTATGCAGCAGCTGATTCACACCAAACTTTTGTAATTAAAGAAATTTTAGACAAACGTATTGCAGAATTAAAATTAGAAAAAGTTTATAAAGAAATTGAAATGCCTGTTCTAGAAATTTTATTTGAAATGGAAAAACAGGGTATATTTGTAGATGTTAATATTTTAAGTGAAATTGATAAAAGGTTGACCTCAAATATTGCAAAGATTGATTTAGCAATTCAAACATTTGTGAATTCAGAAATTCCAATTAATTTAAATTCTCCAAAACAAATAGAAGAACTATTATTTACAAAATTAAATTTGCCAACTAAAGCAAAAACTGGCAAAGGTAAATCATACTCAACAGATCATAGTGTATTGCAAGAGCTTGCTGATTTGCATCCAATACCAAATTTAATTTTAAAATATCGTGAACTTTATAAATTAAAAAGTACGTATGTAGATGCATTGCCAACGTATATAAATAAAAAAACTGGCAAAGTGCATACAACATTTACTCAGGTAATGACTTCAACCGGTAGGTTGTCTAGTTATTATCCAAATTTGCAAAATATCCCTACAGGTGATGAAGCTTTTTCTATACGTTCTGCATTTAAGCCCGATGAAGGCTATGTCTTTTTATCTGCCGATTATTCGCAAATTGAGTTGCGCATTTTAGCTTATTTATCTCAAGACAAAAATTTAATTAATTCTTTTTTGAATAATGAAGATGTGCATACAACAACTAGTGCATATATATTTGGTGTAACAAAAGAACAAGTTACAAGCGAACAACGCCAAGTTGGTAAACGTATTAACTTTAGTGTGCTATACGGTGTTACCCCATTTGGGTTGTCTAAAGATTTAAAAATTTCTATGAATGCTGCAAAAATTTATATCGATAAATATTTTGAACAGTATCCTGAAGTATTAGCATGGATGAAGCACACTGAAGAATTCGCAAAAGAAAAGGGATATGTCAAAACTGTTTTTGATAGAATACGATTTGTTCCGGGTATCTATGAACGCAATAAAACATTATTTGATGCTGCAAGACGTATTGCTATTAATATGCCTGCTCAAGGTACTGCTGCTGATATTATGAAAGTCGGCATGATTAACCTTGATCGTGAATTTAAGAGTCATGATCTTGGTGCTAAAATGTTATTGCAAATTCATGATGAACTTTTAATAATGGTTCCTAAGGGACAAGAAGTTCAAACCGAACAATTAGTTAAAAAAGTATTAGAATCTGTTGTTAATTGGAACGTTCCACTTACTGTTACTACACGATTTGGTAATGATTGGCAAGAAGTTAGCAAATAGTTAGCTTTTGCAATAATTGGAGATAAATAATGAAATATTTTATTTTTATTTTGTTTCTGCTTTTTTATTCTAATAATGTACATTCTAAAATTTACTCTATCATGATTTGTCCTCAAGAAATAATTGCAGTTACTGCAGTTGGATTTTCTCTTGCAAAAAAAGGTATAGATATAAAAAATGGCATTGCTAGCGGTTTAGTAATCTTAGCAATAGCATTGCGTAATGGTGGGCCACCAACTAAACACAAGCTTGACCGTGAGCATGAAGATGTTGATAGTGTAACTGATGTAATTGCACATTGTGCCACAATTCTTAGTGTATATAATTTTGCAAAACCTTAGATAGTTCTTATTTTCTTGAGAGCGGCCTGGTTTAACTATTATGCATAAACACAAGTATGCTCATAAATAATAAAGAAGTGCTCAAAAAAAGAATCAAATCGTCATTCTCTTTATCAAGTTTTTTAGTAATTTCTTTAATAATTTCAGAATTGTCTATTAAAAAAATCTTCAATTCTTCGCTATCCATTAATTTTACAAAAGCCTCATTGTTACCTTTTGGCCAAGCAGTATTATATAAACCGGAACATTTTTTTCCTGTAACAAGTTTTCCATTATGGTTGTCAGATACACCGGAAGAAGTTTCTGATACCTGGACAGAAAATAAAAAGCAGCTTTTGGTTCAATGATATTATGTGTAAGGTTTTTACCTGTGTATAAGGGTAAGATTGTAAAAAACTTACCTGGTCTTTGGGTATTTAATGTTCATTTTGATTAGAAGAGAATTTAAAAACAAAATCAGCTGCGCAACTTCTTGAAATTATCAAACGTGTAACTAAAGGCGAACCTTATGTAGCTTTAGGTGATTTTAACACATTTATGGATAAAGATGGTAGACAGCAAGTAGCTATACTTGAATCTGAAATGGTAAAATTAAGTAAAGATATTTATAGCTTGGGTGGTAAAAAAGCATCAGGAACTTTCCATGGTGATGATCAGGATCTATTTAAGGCTAAATTACCTTTAGAAGAAAATATGGGCGAATTAAATTATATTTGGGGATCAAAAGATATTACCAAGGTTGGTGAAGCTATAATATACTCTAAAACAATGCAGAATGAAGAACCTGAAGAATTTACCACTAGGGATTATCCTTCTGATCATCAGGCTCTTATTGTTAAAGCAAAAATATATAATAAGTCTGTCTCTAAGTTATAAATTATTTTGACTATATAAATAACCTAAAAAGCTCTTGGTAAATCTTATCAAGGGCTTTTTCTTTTTTAAATCATATTTAGGTAAAAAGCACTTTATTCAAGCCGCTTTTTCGAAATCCCGAATGGTGCAAATAATTTAAAATAAGTTAACATTATTAATAATTGTTATTCTTTATAAGAGGTTAAAATCAATGAATGATTTTGTTAAGAGATTATCAAAGCCTAGCTTTATTCCAAAAGATATTAAAGAATGTTTATTGGCAGGTTCTTTATATTTTATAATCTGTAATATATGCGCTGTGGCGATTGGCGTGATTTTTAAAATATATTTTCCAAAGTTTGAATTTCCATTTTATGTATTTTTTTTAAATGTATTTGTTGTGTATTCTATTATGTTATTAAAATATAAAATAGGCACAAGAGATATTAGAAATAGGACTTAAATATATGGAATTTTTTAGAACAATTTTAGATTTTTTATTATCCAACAAAATTTATTTATATTTTAGTTCATTCTTTTTAACTATGATAATTGGTGAGCTTATTCAAATGAAATTAGTTCACATGAAACCAAGTATCAAAAAGGGTTTAATTGTCGCTTTTGGTTCATTGGGCATAAGTATACTGATTTTTATAATTGCTTATTTTGTATCAAGATATTTCGGGCTATATGTTTAATAAGTATAAAAAAAATTTAATTGCTTTATTGATCTTTTTGGCATGCGCCATTGTTCTGATAATTTGTTATCCACAATCGTATTATTTTAATGACAAAATTGAATACAAGAATTTTCAGGTTTATTATGACAAGAAAATTCCAAATCAAATCTATGCAATTTTAGATACTGTCGATCAGTTAATAATAAAATCAGAATGTTATAGTCCTGAATTAAAATTTAAAATTTTTCTTCGTAGTGATGAAAATAAATATAATAGTTTGCCATTTCAATTTCCCGATAAAGGTACCGGCTGGGCAATTCCAATTATCAACAATGTGTTTCTTTATAAATCTTATATTGCAACTAATACCACATATACTCATCTTGGTCACATACGACCATTATCAACAGCTATTGCACATGAGCTTGTACACGTGCTGGTAGAAAACAAATATTTTTTTAAAAGTAAAATGGCATATTTTGATAACAATAGTTTGTCTCGATTTGGTTTATTGTGGAAAGAAGAAGGCTATTCTGAATATATTTCCGATGGACCGTCAATGAAATTAGATGAAGGTATGCAAATATTAAATAACCAAACTTTGTTAGAAGAAAAATATGTACCGCATGTTGAATATTTCAAATATTGGCTTGCTGTGCGTTATCTTATTGAGAACAAACATATGACATTTAAAGAAATATTGGATGCAAATATAAAATTAGATAATGTATTATGTGAAGCTATGCAAACTAAAGCTGCGTAATAAAAAGAGTAAATTATGTTATTTTTTGCGATAGGTTAAAATCCAGGAATTTTATATGTATCTGCAATGCTAAATTCAATTTCATTAATTAATTCTCCTGCGTTATGATTGTTAGTCATAATAACCCAGCCTTTTCCAATTTCAGGATATACTTTCATATTTGACAGAAAGCCTTCATTGCATCCACCATGCCCAAAAGATATGTTTTGTTCTGATCCACTTAAGAAAAAACCAAGTCCAACTTTATTAGTTTCATTATCTAAGACAATTTGTTGTTTAATAGCTTCTTTAACAAGTTCCTGATTGATTAAGCCATTTTGTTTGCCATGTAAAATATTTAATATGGTTATCAAAAATTGTGCCAAATCAGTTGGCGTTGTCCATAAACCTGCAGGAGCCATCTCAGGGTGAATATGCCATTTTCCACATACTTGCTTACCGGTTTCATTATGTCCCCATGCCGCACGTTCGCTATATTCTTTACTTAATATTTGATTAAAGGTACTTGATGTCATGCCAAATGGAACCAGAATATTTTTGTGCATCCAGGTGTCAAATTTTTCTCCCGTTACATCTTCGATAAGAAGTTGCACTATGGTTGTTCCACCACCTGAATAAGAAAAATTTTTTCCAGGTATTTGAATAACTTGTACAGGATCCGTATTGGCACTAGGCTTTTCACCTTTTAAGATTTCTACTGTTGTGGGAATGTAGTCAGGGACTGGGTAACCGGGAAAACCTGACACACTAGTTCCAGCAGAATGGGAAAGTAAACGCCGTAATGTTACTTTTTCTATTTTGGTAAATTCATTTTCCGGAACCTTCCAAGATTTTAAATAATTATTCACATCTTTATCAAGCGATAACTTTCCTTGTTGAACCAATAATAAAGCACCCATTGCTGTAATTGATTTGCTAATAGAACCGGCTTGAAAAAGTGTACGTGTATCAACTTTTTTGTCTTGAGAATCAAAAGAAATAGAACCATAGCCTTTTGCCCATGCCAATTTTCCATCATTAATAATTGCAATGCTGACTGCTGAAGTTTTGTAAAATTCCATTCTTTGGGCAATATTCATCTTTTCATTTTTTTCATCAGCAATAGTTATTGCATGACGCAAGCCATTTTCTACTTCTGATTCTTTTGTTGCGTATTACATGCTTCTGCTGTATTAATATGTGCATGATAATGAAAAAACAAACCAACACTAGATAAAAGCAAGAAGCTCAAAGCTATCATTATGAGTTTTTTCATATATTTAATTCCTAATTATTTTGCTAAACTTTATATTATAAACTTAAATAACTTATTATTTTTTTTAAAGTTTATTGTGATTTTACTAATTGAGTCATATCAAAGTAAATAAAAAAATATAGAAAGTTGTTATAAAATTATGACTCTATTTTCTAAGATTATACTTGGTGCATTGGTAATTATATTGCTGTTGTGTGTTTATATTATAATAACTGCCTATTTTTTTCCATTTCAATTTCCTAAGCCTACAGGACAATTTTGCGTTAGATCAGAAATTCATGAAGTTAAAAATAATTCAATGCTAGATGAGCTTAAAATACAATTGTGGTATCCAGAAACATTACGAAATACTTACCCTGTAATTCTGTATTCCTTTGGTTCAGGCGGATCACTTGTTGATAACAGATCATTATGTGAAGAGCTTGCAAGTAAGGGCTATATTGTTGTTGGCATTGGGCATAATAATGAAGCAATGGGTAAAATAAAAGAAGATTTTTATAAAACCAAAAATATTAAAAATATTGAATATAAAGAAAAACGTGAATTAACTAATTTAAAATTAGAGTATCGAGTTGCTGAAGCACAAAGTGTATTAGATTATCTTGAGGTTCTTAATGTACCAACAAGTAACAATAAGTTTTTTGGCAAACTTGATTTGCAAAAGATAGGTTATGTTGGGCATTCATTTGGTGGCAGCATAGCTGTTGAAGTTTGTAGACGAGATATTCGATGCAAGGCGACTATAATTATTGATGGACCTTGCATTGGTAAGAATGCGACAGTTCCATTTCAAAAACCTATAATGTACATGGTTGGAGAATATGAAAAATGGATGCGTTCACTCCCTGATAAAGATATGATTAAATATGCTGGAACAAAAGAAATCTTTCAAGAAGGTCTTAAAGATTTTATGCCAGCTTTTAATACTCTTGCTAATGCAATTGGCAAGGACGTGCATAAAATTAAAATCAATGGTGCGGGGCATATGTCATTTACTAATTTTGCAATTACTCAATATGCTTCGCCTTGGCAAAAATTTAAAACTAAAAACTTATTCCCATCAAGTGCTTCAGGTGTTGGCAATATTCATGGGTATCGTGCGCATGAAATTATGAATGCTTATGTTTGTGCATTTTTTGATAGATATTTAAAAAGTGAAAAAGTAGAATTGTTAGATGAGCACAAATCAAAATATCATGAAGTTGAAATTCAAAAATGGTAGAAATTTTAAATCATAAAAGATTATAATGTTAAAAAAATACATAAAAATTTTAATTATTTTATCAATAATAATCATAACATTCTGCATTATTACGCTTAAGGATAAAAGATGATTTTTGAATTTCCCCAATTAAAAGGCTCTTATGGCATAGGTATAACAAAACGTCATCTAATAGATGAAGGTAGAAAAGAGTCACATAATCCAGAAGCTCAACGTGAATTAATGGCATTCATCTGGTATCCCGCTAATGTTGATAAGAATTCTTTAGCTCCATATCGGCAAGATGAAATTGAAGAAACTAAAACTACCTTAAAACAAATGGGATATCCTGAACAAGATTTAAATGATATAGATAAAATTTATTCACATGCAGTTGTTAATGCTAATTTATTAACAAAAAATGCTCCATATCCTGTAATTCTTTTTTCCCATGGTTATCTTTCTGGCATGCCTAAAATGTATACCGCAGCTTGTGAAGAGGTAGCAAGTCATGGATATATTGTAGTATCGATTGCTCATACGTATTTTACAGCTTCTGTTACATTTCCTGGTGGACGTATAATTAAACCGGTTGCGGAAAAATATACACAAACAAGATTTCCTGAAGAAGATTTAAAAACCTGGATTGAAGATGTAAAATTTGTTTTAGATAGTTTAAATAAAATGAATAATGATAAAAATGATCAATTTTATAAATCCTTTGATTTAGATCGTATTGGTATGTTTGGACATTCCCTTGGCGGTACTGTTGCATTTGAACTTTGTTTAAATGATCAACGCATTAAAGCAGGGATTAATCTGGATGGATTTATTTGGGGTGATACTAAGGCAAATGATTTAAATAAGCCTTTTTTGTTTATGCTTGCGCAAGGTTCAGTTGATCATTTTGAAGCTATGACTGATGAAGAGGTAGCAAGCAAATATTCTGTGGATATTGAACAACAAAAAGAAACCCGTAAAAATTTTGAAAAAATTTATAAGCATCTTAAACAAACTGATTTAATAAAATCAGTTGTTATTCCAAATATCAATCATTTTGGCTTCACAGATTTTTTATTACTTAAAGAATTGCCAATTTATAAAAATAATAAAAATATATCAGATTATATTGCAATCGCAGGTTCAGCTGATGGTTATAAAACAATGAATTTGATTAATGAGTATATTGTGGGTTTTTTTGATAAATATATTAAAAACATAAGTATTAATGAAAAAGAATAAAATATGAAACTCAATAAAGTTATTTTGACTACTTTATTTGTTGTTTTAAGTCTTTAGGCTGCCGAGCCAAGTAATTCTGAAGTTCTTGATCCATTACTTACAAGAACAAGTAAACTTTCAGATGGTGATAAGGACAAAATTGCAGTATCTATTTTTTATAATATAAAAGCACTTGTATCTGTATATAATCTCAAGGCTGATATTGCGATGTATGGCGGAGATAAAGCTAGAGAAAGAATTGAAAATTTTAGACAATGGTCTCGAGATGCATATGATTCAATGGATGCCAATTCTCAATATATAATGAATCAAATTCTGGGATATAGTCTGCATAAAAAATGTGCATTCTGCATAGCTGCTTATAATCAAATAGAAGACAAAAGCAAAGCAAGCATAGATGTTGCCTTTGCTTTGAAGAGTCATTTAAAAAATTTAGAATTAAAATCTGCGCAACAAAAAGAGTGAATTATGAACTTTGGAACAATAGTATAAAACTTCATGGCATATCAAGTTTAAAGTGATAATACATATCTGAATAGCGTATTCCATAAATATTTATTTTATCAAAAGGTCCAACTCCAAGATTTTTAAATCCCAGTGATTCATAAAATTTAAGTGTATTCTTATTGTTAAATTGTACCGGATATACTGTAACGATTTTAATTCCATCAAACGTTTTATACGTAGAGTTAACAAGTCTTTTTCCAATTCCTTGACCCCGATAATTTTTATCAACAAGAAGCAGATCAAGCATTATTTCATTGTTTTCTTCTTTATGAAAAAGAAGTAATCCACAAGGAATATTTTGTAATGTATCCCAGGCTACATGTAGTCGTTCTATGCCATTAGATTGAATTAAATTAGAAAATGTTTGGGAATCGTTTTTTAATTCTTCCTCAAGATCATTATCAATATCGTTTTTAATACCTAGATTAGTGTAAATATCAATAAATAAAGGTTTGAAGAATTCATAAGTTACTTTGCGATCAAGTTCCAAAATAGATTGTAATTCATTAGCAGTAGCAGGCCTAATATCAATTGATGCATGAAGAGTAGATTTTAAAATTAAAAAAAAATCAAAATTGACAAAGGTGGTGTTTTAAACATATTTACCTTCATTAAAATAAGTTTATAACCAAGATATTAGATATTAGTTTATAATTTCAAGAAAATAGTTTGATTGTTTTTTTTAAAAATAAAATTATTCTTTACCCTATATAGTTTTTAACAAAAATAGGGGAACCATGAAAAAATTTATAATTATATGTTTAATGTCATTGTTAATTGTCGCACAAAATAACGCAGATTGTGGGACATCAAAAGCAGATTGTCTTTCTGAAAAAACATTTTTTAGAGGTCGATCATCTATAGAAGATGCAACTTTATTTTTGGCTATGAATAACTATAGAATTTATCAAAAGTACATGGATATACCTATAATAACCGATGGTAATATAATAGAACGCGATGAAAATTTTTATTTTCATGGTGGTGTTTTTTTTGAAAATTCTAGAAAACCGAAAGAAATAAAAAAATATTTTTTTCCTACAGATATAATCACATCTTCTAATAACTTGGTTAACCAAATTGATAATTATTTATTATGTCCACATAGAGAATTACTAGGGGTATTTTTAAATTATCACCAAGATATTTGTTCAATAGAAAACTTATGGGTTGATGCAAAGAT
Source organism: Candidatus Babeliales bacterium (assembly GCA_031292305.1). GTDB lineage: Bacteria > Babelota > Babeliae > Babelales > JABDEC01 > JARLHJ01. The sequence goes on along the minus strand of JARLHJ010000046.1, from coordinate 38,125 downwards.
TTCTCTTTATCGCGCAAGGCATTCTTTTATATTAGGTTGCAAAGAAGAACATTGTGCACATGTAGATGATTTTTTAAATGAATTAAATTTAGATAAAATAAGTTTGTATACAAGACAAAAATTTGGAATCGATGACTTAGAAGCTAAATTGGGTTATATGGTTTATCAATCTGAAGAATATGCAGACTATTTAAATATTTATGGTTCTGTTGTTATTCCTACAGCAAGTAAGCCAAAAGCTGATTTCTTATTTGAACCTTTAGTTGGTCGTGCGCATTGGGGTGCAGGTGTAGGTTTGAATGGCGGTTTTAAAATTTTTGAGCATCTTGAAGATAAAAGGTATATTTGTGTAATGACTGATTTATCATACCAATATTTATTTTCAGCTTCCGAATGTCGCCTTTCAAGATCTCCTGTAGCTTGTCTTGAAAACACAAATAAATTTCTTAAAGATTTAAATGACTTATCAAGTACCATTGATGCAGCATTAAGTACAGTGCCGCTTTCTATTGAAAACAAATTAACATCTATTAAATCGACACTATTGTATAATGAACTAAAAAAATTAAATAAAGAGAAATTTAAAGTTATTCCAGGAAGCGTAATTAATTTCTGGCTAGCTATGCATTATCAACATTATTCTTGGAACATAGAATTGGGTTATAATTTATGGTGGAAAGCTCAAGAAAAAGTATCTTTGAAAAATCAATTAGATTTTAAAAATGGTATAGATTTAGCTTTAGTTACTCAGCCTTCAGCTTTGACAAATAAAATATATATTTTGATGGGTTATTTCGCAACAGAGGCAAAACATACACTACCTGTTTATGTTGGTGGTTCTTATGAATTTGCAAAAGATAAGAATGCATTAGAGCAGTGGGCTATTTGGTTAGGAATAGATTTTTCATTCTAAATGAAACAGCAGGGTGTCAAATTTAAAAATTTGACACCCTGCTAAAATTTAACCTACAGTATTACACATCTTCTTTTTGATTTTTCTTCTCGTGCATTTTCGGATTCTAAACTTTTTTGTAGTTCTCTTAGTTCTAGACGATCAGTATCAGATAATTCTTCTGCAATAAAATCTTCTCTTAGGAATACTTCTTTATCCACATCTACTAAATCGGATAGTTTTGGTTCTGGAGTTAAACGAGGGCTTTGAGGCGATTCTTGAGTCGTTCTTTTCATATAACGTGCAGAAATGTTATTTGGTTCAGATTCTGATTTTTTTAGTTTGTGTAATTTAGATTTGACCATATGTGGGTGTTGTATTTCATCTTCTATATTTTCTAATGCTGGCAAGTTTCTTGCAGAGCTTGTTTTAGGATGATATGATTCTACTGATTCAGATCTAGGTCGTGCTCTTAAGTGATATGATTTAAGCTGGCTTGTACTTGCAGGGCTTTGACCTCTAGAAACTGCTTTAATTGGAGATGTTGATCTTTCACCAAACTGATCTAAAGAGGTAGAAGATGCTCCGCGATTTTTTGGTGTGCCACTTTGTCTTTGTAAGTTCATTTCTGAAATTTCTTCTTCATCAGAATCTTCATATTGAGTTAATCTTTGCCTGTGAGAAGGATTTAATTTTTTAGCAGATTTGTATTGTATTAGTTCACTTAATTTTTCTTTAGCAAATGTTTGTAAGTTTTTATTAAATGTTTGTTCAGCTAATAATTCATAAAGTTGTCTAGCGACTTCAAATGATTTATTTAGATATAAATTATCTGCATCATTGCTAATTTTTATAAATAAAGATTGCAGTTTAGACATTGCTAAACTTCTAGTTTGAGGATCTATATCTTGTTTGCCAGCTAACAAATAATACCTTATTGCAGATTGGTAGTCTCCTATAAAAGTTAATCTGATAGCGATTTGCAAATTTATACTTGGTCTTTCGGAATCAGCAGCGCAAGATCGCTTATTAACCAATGTTCTTATATCGAGCTCAGCAATAAAAAGTTTTGATAAATCTGTATCAAAATTAGATTGCGAAGAATCAGCACTATACATACACATAAATAAATTAATTAAACATAAAAATACTATTCTCATTTTAAACCTCGATTTGTAAAGTTATTGTAATGTACAACAACGATTTTGATTAACTATTTTTTCCATATCTTCTATAGCAACTAACGTTTTTTCTAAAGGCTCGATTTTTTTTGGTTGTATTCTTGCCAACCGCCTTGCCTGTTTTAAAGCTGCTAAATTATTATCTGATTGAGATTTTGGTATATGTGGAATTACTTGCGCGTGTGACTCTTTTTCCTCATTTTGCATTTTTTGAACAATACTAATTGGTCGTAAAAATTTGGGCTTTAACTTAGCTGAATCATCTGCTATTGTGGGCGTGTCACTACGTCTTAATAACTCTAACCTAGTTGGATATTTATATTGGTCAGATGAATTTTTTTCTTCATCAATACCAAGAGTTATAGGATATTTCAAATGACTTCTCTCTGAAAAATATTCATAAGAAGGTGATGGCAGTGCTTCATGCGCTGAAGGTGTCAAGCCATCTTGAGAATCTATAGGACTTTGGGTTGGGCGAAGATTAATGCTCAAATTCACGTCTTTTGGGCTTAAAGGTAATGGGCTATTATTAAATTTGAGGAGTTCAGAATCTGTAAATTCTGACAAGCTGTCACAGCTTTGGCTTGACGATAACGCAAGGCGACTTTTTTTTACAGTTTTAAAATGTATTAGTAAATGGTCAATGTTTACTTGAATAATATTATATAGTTCTTCTTCAGGGTTTAGTGTCTTTTGAAATTGCACTAAACTATTTATTATAAACATATAATTTTCATAACTAGTAATCTTTGTCTGAGCTAAATCTAATAAAGATTCTGTTAATTTTTTTAATTCTAAATTTGCATATTCAGTAACTTGTCTATCAAATGGTTGTGATTTAAGAATTGTTAAATATTTAATTTTTTTTTCATAATCAGGTTCCATTTGTATATGCTTTTTTAATGTATCTATAAATTCATTAAAACCCTTAATTATTATTAATCTAATTTCTTTATTAGATTCTTGCGAAATAGCTAACAGGAGGTATTTCATACTTGAGTTAAATAATTCTAATTTAAAATATTGCTGAGAAATGCTGTAATTTAAAACAGATGCTTGGTCAGGCTTGACCTTAATTTGTTGCTTTAACGTTGCTATTTTATTTAATATTTCGCTTTTATAATCGCTTTGCCCAGGTTCAGCCGCGCCTAAAAAAAGGTGAAAAATGCAGGTAATTATCAATATTATATATTTCATCTTTTCTCCATTATTATATCCGAAAGATTATTGAGGCATATTATTCAAGATAAATTAAAATAAACCACAGGAAAATTTATATTTGAAATAACATTATAGTCTGAAGTATTGTCAAAAATCAAGTTAGTAAGTATTATTTACTATACCAAAACTGTAATTTTAAGCAACTGTATTTGGTAATTAGGCTTTTTCAGGTTAAAATAAAGGCCAGTAGGTTATTAAAACAATTAAGATAATTCAAGCTTATAATCTAAAAATACCTCAGGATAACCTTGGAAAATAAATTTAGATTCCTTTCCGGGTCTTATTCCGGTACATTTAAAGCCCATTGCTTTATAAAATTTATGCGTACTTTCATTTCCGAATCTTAATGTATACAATAAACATGTTTTAATATCTTTATAGAAATTTATTGCAGAATTTAAAAGTTTTCTACCAATTTTCATATTACGATAATCTTTATCGACCAATAAAAGGTCTATGTGTAAAATATTATCTTCTTTATGAAAAAAAGTCATGCCAGCTATATTTTTATTATTTTTATCCCATGCAAGATTAATCATATTTTTATTGGGGTCTTGTATGTAGTTATTAAAATAAATTTCATCTTGTTTGAGATCTAATTCTAAATATTGGTCAGGATCTTTTCCAAAAGGTAATTCTGAATAGTATTTCAAAAATATTGGTTTAAAATATTCATATGAAATTTTTTTGTCTACAATCATAAGCTTCTCAAAATCATCTTTAATTGCCGGGCGAATAATTATATTTTCGGAGTAAGTAATTAAGTGTGTAATGAGTAGAACTAAAAAAGACAATATTGTTTTCATTTTATCCTGCAAAATTTATTTAATAAAAGTTAACTATGTTTGCCAACTTAATAGTTATATGTCAAAATTATTTAAACACAAAATTTATTAGGAATGAAATGAATATAGAAAATCAAAAGCAAATTATAGTTGAAGATTACTTTACTTCAGAAGCATCAACTTTAAAATTAGATCCACTAGAAGATGGTATAAGTTCAATAGAACTAGTGCGTGTTTCAGGAAGCGATATAGACGTAGTAAACGCAGCCCGTGTATCTTTTGGTAAACTTGTAACAGATTTAACAGACAGAGATAAGAAATTAATTAAATATTTAATTGAACATAATCATACAAGTCCGTTTGAACATAATCAATTATCATTTAGAATAAAAGCCCCAATTTATGTAGTGCGTCAATGGATGCGTCATAGAATGAGCTCTTATAATGAGATTAGTTATAGATATGTTAAAGCGCCATTAGAATTTTTTATTCCAAATAAATGGCGTTATCAAGATGTAAATAATAGACAAGCTTCTTTTGGTGAGTTTAATAATGATGCTGTATTAGCGCAATACAAAAAGTCATTAGAATCAGCAGTTGAAGGTTATAATATGTTATTAGAAAATGGTGTTTGCAGAGAGCAAGCCCGTGGTCTTTTACCTGTTTGTACATATACGGAATTTATTTACACCGTTAATCTTCATTCTTTTATGCATTTTATAAAATTAAGACTTGGGCATGGTGCGCAAAATGAGATTAAAGTTTATGCACAAGGAATGTTAGATTTAGCCTTGCCTCATTTTGAAGTTTCTTTAAATATGTGGAAAGAATTGAATCTAAAATAGTATTGAAGTTTAATATAAAAATTTTCTAACCTTGTCTAATCTGGTTTATATAAAAAAGGAGAAAAGATGAAGACAAGGTTTTATTGGAAGTTTGTATTAATTTTTATTTTTAGTACAAATATTTCCCAAGCAGTTTCTTTTAATGTATCAGATTTAAATATTGTTAATAATTTAATTAAGCAGTATTTGCAAACAAAGTTTAATAGTTCAAATCCTTATAAAGATCAAATTGCTTATGTTAGAAAAAGCCCGCATTTATCACTAGAAGAACAAGCGGTGGTTTCAAAAAGATTAATTGTTAATAACCTTGCTTTAGCTAAATTTTTAAATATGGATTCTTTAGATAATAAAGAATTACGTATTGGTATGTGTGCAAGTGGTGGAGGTTACAGGGCTACTATAGGTACTCTAGGTTCTTTATTGGGAGCCCAAGAAATAGGCCTTCTTGATTGTGTAACTTACATTGCAGGGTTATCAGGTTCTACTTGGGCAATGGCTGCATGGTTATCTTTAAATCAAAAATTATCTGATACTCAATATCAAATTTCTAAAAACATGAGTGAAAATATTCATGTTTGTTCTAATGAAGGAATATTAAATATTGACCATGATCAATATTCTGGAATCATTAAGGATTTAATTACAAAAAAAGTTTTTGATCAACCTTTATGCTCAGTGGATCTTTGGGGAGCTGCAATATTAGATAATTTATTTTATCCTAATGAAAATCGTCAAAATTTAAAACTAAGCGAACAAGTTGATGTAATTAAAGATGGGAATGTACCATTTCCAATCTATACATCAATTCAGCCTATATCAAAATTAAATTATCAATGGTACGAATTTACACCATATGAATGTGGAAATATTAAAGAGCAATCTTTTGTACCGACATGGGCATTTGGTAGACAATTTGAAAACGGTAAATCTTTAAATAACGCTCCAGAGCAAAACTTATCATTTTTATTAGGTATATTTGGATCAGCCTATGATGTAACTCCAGAAGAACTGTGTAGTAAGCTATCAATAGAAGAAAAATTTAAAAATTTTTTAAATTCAACATTTTCATTCTTACCAAAAGTTATGCTTAACAAATTAATTAAACTTGAAGAATATCTTTCTGATTTAAAAAATGAAAAATTATTATATCAAAATTATTGTGATGATAGATTTTTACCTGCTCAAGTTTCAAACATTAATTACTTAATACAAGATACACCATGCAATGATCAACAAAATGTAGTGCTTATGGATGCGGGGATAGACTTTAATCTTCCATTCCCTCCACTACTAAGGCCAGAAAGATCATTAGACGTAATAATTGCATTAGACTATTCTTCAGATATTATAGGTTGCCCAGAATTGATGGGTGCCCAAAGTTATGCAAGCAAGAATGCTTTAAAATTTCCAGCAATTAATTCAGTAGGTGTCGCTAATAATTCATTAACGGTATATGGCTTAGAGACATTTCCAGATAATCCAATTGTGATTTATATGCCTCGAATAAATCCGATAAAAACTATGACAGAAGATGAAATTGCGAAATTAATAATCAAAGTTGATCCAAAATATATTCCGTTAATTGAAACACTAAGAAGTTTTGATTATGAAGCTTGCGTAAATAGTTTATATTGCTCAACTTATAATTTTGCTTATTCTGATGAACAAATTAATATACTTTCTGGAGTTGCATATCTTAATATGATCATTAATAAAGATGTAATTGCAGATATATTTAAGTTGGCATTAGCAAAAAAATATATGCCGTACTTTAAAATGCCAACGTCGACTTGGATCTGTAGATAACAATATACAATTTAGGCCTTTATGATAGGATTGAAATTAAATTAAAATCTTATAGAAAGGCCTAAATGTCATCTGAATATAAACTTTCTTTGCCTGCAGCGATATTAATCAATATTAACATTATGTTAGGTTCAGGCATTTTTATGAACTTGTTGCAATTATCAAAAGCAACCGGTGTATTAAGTGCTTTCGTTTATGCAGTTATAGGATTGTTAATGTTTCCTATAGTTTTGGCTATTGCAAAATTATTACAAAAATATCCAGGTGGTTCTTTTTATACATTTGGCTCGCAAGAAATAAATAGTTTTTTTGGCTTTTTAGCAACCTGGATCTATTTTGTAGGTAAATTAGCATCTGCGACTGTCTTGATACATTTTTTTACATTAATTGTTCAATCTTTAATTCCAGCTTTGGCAGTTGTGAATACACTTGTAATAGATGTTATAATTATTAGCTTATTTTCTTATTTAAATATGCAAAATTTAAAGCTTGGAAGTATAGTTCAATATGCTTTTATTGTATTTAAGGCTATTCCTATTTTATTTATTATTTTATCAGGTATATTTTTATTAAATCCTGGTAATTTATCTTCAGAATTTATGGTATGGCAAGGGGTATTGCCAATTATTCCTTTTGTAGTATTTGCATTTGCAGGTTTTGAAGCTGCAGCCTCATTAAGCAGGCATATAAAAAACCCTGATCGCAATGCACCACTTGCAGTTTTAGTATCTTTTGGGATTGTTGTTTTTATATGTGTACTATCTAACTTTTTATTTTTTATGGTGCTTGGTGATGAAGTGCAAAATGCTGGAAGCTATTTTGAGGCATTTCCATTATTATTAAATAAAGTATTTCCAGCACAAGAATTTCTTAGATTGAAAATCACTGCTTTACTACAATTGGCAATAGGCTGTTCTGCTTTAGGGGGTGCCTATGGTATTTTATTTAGTAATAGTTGGAATTTATATGCTTTAGCTGAAAACAATCATATTTTCTGGGCCCCGACATTTTCAAAGCTAAACAGTTTTAATATTCCTATATTTTGTGTTTTATCAGAAACATTTATATGTCTTTTTTATTTATTAATAACCCAAGGTAACAATGTGCCTTTACAGCAAATTGCAGCCTTTGGTAATTTATCTGCATTTATGATAAGTGCATTATCACTTTTTTGGTCAAGCGTGCATAAGAGATCAAACTATTTTTGGCTTGGTTTAATTGCTACTATAAACTGTTGTGGTTTATTAATTATTTGCATCAGGCAAACATTTATTTCCGGTGGAGTTCACTTTTTAATATTCTTATCTTTACTTGCTATGGGGATATTAATGTTTGTTTATAATAATAAGAATTTAAAAGCTTAAGAATGTTTTTGAGAATTCTTGTTATTCTTAAACACATAAATTGATGAATCAGGTATAGTGTGAGCCAAGTCGCTGCTAACATTAATAATAAAAATATTTTCATGCTCTTGCACAACTTTATATAATTTTTGGTCACGCTTAAAATATTTTATTTCTTTTAAATCACATTTAATATGTTCAATTGCTTCACTTTCTGGCAAATGAGCATAAACTTCTTTTGCCAAAGTTTCTATCATTTCCATTTCATTAATTGTGGTAGTCTTTGATGACATTAAGTTTTCTAAAAAGAAAATTATTAAATTAAATTGTTTCATTACTTTACCCTAATTATTGCCCCAACCTTTTTTAGTATTTTATAATAGATGTGTTATAAAAATAAAGGGATTAAGAAACATGCTTAAATACTTTTTTTAAATAAGGATTTTTTATGTTCATTAAAAAAGTTATAATTTGCAGTGGACTATTATTTGCAGCTATTAGTTTTTGTGCAGAAGAAAATATAATCACATCTCAGAAATATCCATTGTTATCAAGATTTATAGACTTTGCTAAGGATTTTAATGCTGCTGATTTACATGGAAAGATAAAAGGAATAATTTATTTTTCTAATAATCCGCTACATTGGGGAAGTCTTGATTATCAAAAAGAAAAAGCACAGCAAATTATTATATTAATTAATGAACTATTAACTTTAGAAATTAGTGAAGAAGATAAGTCAAATCTTACTAGTTGTTTAGATAAAATTCGAGAAAGATATGAATTAAATGATTTATCTGAAGCTATAGAAGGTAGTAATAACGACTATTTTAACCCTGAAGCATACAATTAAGATATTTGTTATAAATTACCCTGAAAATTGCTAAAAAACCCTTTAAATATTGCATTTTTTGACTTAAATAGGATATATTTATATTGGAATCATTTGTTTAGATTTTAAAATATATATTAAATTAATAGGGGTTTTTATGACTATCAAAAATACTGTATTGTATTTCTTTCTTATATTTTCAGGAAGCATATTTAGTGCTGATCACATTGTTCGCTCAGTTGCGAGTTCTTTTGCAGCTTCAAGCTCAGAAAATAAAGATACAATTGAAATAACAAAAGAAGAGTATCCTAATATATTATTCGTAGTTGCAAATGAAAAAAATTGGCTTACTAATCAATTTAAAAAAGCTGATAATGATGTCAAGGGAAAAGCGTTAATAAATTTTGCAAACTGTGGTCGTCGGTGGAATCCAGCTGTAAACATAAAAGAATGGAGTTTAGAAATAGCTGGATTAGCAAATAGAATTAAAGATTTAAATGGAGTTTCCCAAAACACAAAACATGAATTGGAAGAAATAATTTCTGAAGAAACAAAGCGCTATCCGGAAGATATTAAGCCATATTTAGCTAAATATGCTAAACCTGTTCAAGCTATAAGTGATATGAAAACAATTAAAATTGATGAAGATAAATACCCTATTCTGTTTGCCCATTTTAATAAAAATCAATTGACTCCAGCAGAAGCAATTGAAGCGGTAATTAAATATTGGATTACTCCTGCAAAAGGTTATCATATTTCTAGAAATAAATTAGAAATGGCAACAATGGCAAACAGATTAATTGAAGCTGGAGTTTTGTCTGAAGATCAATCACGAGCTTTTAAAGCTATTATTGCATATGCTCGTAATGAATATCCTGATAAGTTAAAGGAAATAATTGAAGTTGTAATATCTGCAAGATATCCTGCTTTGTCTAATATATTTACTAAAAAACAGATAGAAGAATTTAATAATGCTTACAATGCACCCATTCCAGGTGGAACTGCACATGAAGATTTAGAAAAAAAAGCAGAATTGTTGCTTGTCTGGAGAGATTGGGCGATTAATAGTAAAGGTTATGGCGTAACATGTAATATTGAAATGATTCGTCTAGTAAATGAATTATTGAAAAAACCACAAGCACTTTCTCAAGAAACCATCATAAAACTTCAAAAGTATAAGCAATCTTTGATTGAAAATGGTTTAAAGTACGTGGATTACATTAAAGAGTTTTTATTAAATGAAAAAGCAAAATAGTACTGAGATAAAAAATAAAAAAGAAATGAGATGAATATCAAAAAGCATCAAATTAGCTTATAAACTAATTTGATGCTTTTTATTTTTTAACAATTATTAATTAAATAGTTTTTTAACTTGCTCACCACTCAAGGTTTCATGTAATAACAATTCTTGTGCAAGTTTTTCTAATTTATCTTTATTTTTAGTAAGTAAATCTTCAACTTCTTTATAACAACTATTCATAATTTCTAAAACTTCTTCATCAATTTTTTTGCCTGTGTCTTGTGAATAATTAATTGTTCCATTATTGTTTTGGGTATAAACAACAGTTCCCAGTTTGTCTGTCATGCCGTAATTGCAAACTATAGCTCTAATTATTTGTGTTGCTTTTTGTAAGTCATTACTTGCGCCGCCAGTAACTTTATTAAAAATTATTTGTTCGGCAATTCGTCCGCCTAAATAAACTTTTACATCATTAAGAAGATCATCTTTAAATTGAAATTGTAATTCTTCATTTGGAACAAAACGTGTAAAGCCACCAGCATGGCCACGAGGTACAATAGTTACTTTGTCTATAGAGTTTTTTGAATTAGGTGTTAAAAATTGAACTAATGCATGACCAGCTTCATGATAAGCAGTAATTTTTCTTTCTTCTTGTGTAACTTTCTTTTTAGTTTCTTTGCCTAATGCAACCTTATCATATGCAACACTAAAGTTATCCATAGTAATGGTTTTTTGTTTTTTAGTAGCTGCAATATGAGCAGCTTCATTAATTAAATTTGCAAGATCAGCGCCAGAAAAGCCCATTGTAAATTTAGCAAGTTGACTAAAATCGATTGCATAATGCATTTTATATTCTTTTGCATGTATTTTTAATATTGCTTCGCGGCTTGCGATGTCTGGTAAAGAAACTTCAATTTTACTATCAAATCTACCTGGTCTTAAAATTGCATCATCAAGCATTTCTGGTTTATTTGTAGCACCTATAATTATAATTGGAGCATTAGATTTTTCAAAGCCATCCATTTGTGATAAAAGTTCGTTGATTGTTTGATTGTGTTCATTGTCTCCGCCTGAACCACCTGTTGATCTTTTGTGTGCAAGTGAATCGATTTCATCTATAAAAATAATGCATGGAGCTAATGCTTTTGCTTGGTCAAATACTTTTCTTACTCTAGATGCACCTACACCAACATACATTTCAACAAATTCAGAACCAGTAATATGTAAAAATGGACAATTTGCTTCACCTGCGGTCGCTTTTGCAAGCATAGTTTTACCATTACCTGGTGAACCAGTTAATAAAACGCCATGACGAATTTTTGTACCAACATTTTCAAATAATTCCGGGTGTTTTAAAAAACTTATAACTTCTTGTAATTCTTCTTTTGCTCCCTGCGCACCGGCTACTGAACTAAATCTTTCTTTAATATCATGCGCATAAAATACTCTAGCTGCTTTATTATTGTTGATTAGCAAATTTGATATTATTAAAATTACATATGCTGAAAGCATACGACTTGCAACTAAATGTATATTATCTGGGTTTTTAAAGAAATTTATAATGTCTTGAGGTGATTTGTACGCCTTATATCCAAGGTAGCCGCCTAAAATGGCAGTTATAGAACCTTTAATAATATTTTTTTCTTTTCTGTTTTTATAAAACTGAGTTAATTTTTCTTCCCCAGGTTTTTTATAGTTAAGCCATAAGTAGCGCCCCATTGCTGCAGCTAATGCTGTACCTGCAATTACTTTTGGGTTTTTAATAGTATTTAAAATTTGTTTAGAACTTTCTAAGCCATTAATGTTGCAAGGTTGTAATTGTGTTAAAATTAAAACTAATAATAGTAATGATTTAGTAGATGTGAATTTCATGTAACGCCTAGTTTTTAAGTTTATAATATTTATATGTTAACAAGATTAAAAATATTAGTAAATTGCTTTCTGGTAACTAATAATTAACGCATTTTTAATGTCATTAAAGCAACCATGCAAAGAATTATAGAAATTATTGCAAAGCGCACAGTGATTTTAGATTCTGGCCAGCCCATAAGTTCAAAATGGTGATGAAGGGGTGCCATTTTAAACATTCTGCGTTTTAAATATCTAAAAGATAAAACCTGAATTATAACAGAAAGGGTTTCCATCACAAACAAACCGCCGGAAATTATTAATAAAATTTCTTGTTTGGTCATTAAAGCCATTAAGCCAAGGCCAGCACCTAAAGATAAAGCACCAACATCTCCCATAAAAATTTGAGCCGGATAAGTGTTGTACCATAAAAAACCTAATGATGCTCCTATTAAAGAACCCCCAATTATGGTTAGCTCAGCACAAGCTGCAAAAGGGATATTTAAATAGGTTGATATTATGATGTTACCTGCAAAATAAGAAATTAAAGCAAAGGTCATAAAATTAAGAATCAAAGAGCTAATGGCAAGCCCATCTAAACCGTCTGTAAGGTTTACTGCATTGCTGCAGCCAACAATAATAAATATTGCCCAAGGGATTATAAATAAACCTATATTAGGTTGAAAGTGCTTAAAAAAAGGAAAGCATATAGTTGTTTCAGGGTGTGCCAAATATAACCAGCCTATAATTATTAAGGCAGCTGAACCTGCTTGAAGTAAGAATTTGCCTCGTGCTGAAATTCCCTTTTTTTTCTTTATTTTGTTTATATCATCAAGTAGGCCTATAAGTCCAAAAATAACTAGGCAAAAAAACATTAGCCAAACTTTAATATCAGATAAGTTATTCCACAATAGTATAGAAATTAATACGTTAGCTAATATAAAGATACCACCCATGGATGGCATGTTGCCTTTTTTTTGATGATTTTCAGGTGTATGCTCTCTGGGTCCAGATTTAAAAAACTGGCTAGATTTTTGAATAAACCAATTGCCGAATAAGAAAGAAAATATTAAAGAAGTAAGTAATGCGGCCATTGATCTGAATGAAACGTAATGAAAAATATTAAAAAAGGAATAATATTGCCTTAAAAATAGGGATAAATGATATATCATGGTATGAATTTATTTCTTTAAAAACTGTTTTTAAACCTTAGGATACCCCCCTTTTGACTAACTTTCAATAATAATTTATGCTTAGTGATAAGTATTAGATTTGATATTACATTATTAATTCTTCATAGATAATAGAATTTGAACTTAAAAATTTGAAAATAATCGTAGGAGAACTTATGAAAACGAAAACTAAATTAGTACTTGGTTTATTATTAGCAACTGGTTATGTGAGTGCAAATTGTGATACTAAGGTGAAAGCTGCTGTGCCGATAGAAACAATCTATCGTGGTAAAGTTGCAGCAATCGCAGAAAATAAAAAATTTAAATTTGGTACAAAAGCGTTAGAAAAGTTAACTGTAGAAGAAAAAGAAGACGTTTTAATGGCTATCATCGAAAATCTGTTTGATGAAAACCATAAAGATAATTTTGAATTCCATGTTGATTTTATAACATATTTGTTTGATAAAAATAAAACAACAATTAAATATAAAGAATTGGCTGAATACTTAAAGAAAAATAAAGAATGCAGTAGTGCAACTACATTCTTCTTTATGATTTTACCGCAACTTAAAAGTAAAGCACCAGAAAAGGTGACAAATAAGGTTAAGGCTATTGTTGCTACAAAGAAATATAAAGAAATGTGGGATGTTATCTCATCTAAATTAAAGCAATAACATAAATTGAAATAATAATCTTATCGCGGTAAACTCTAATTATAGGGTTTACCGCGATTTTTTTTTCTCTTCTTTGGTAGGTTTATTATGAATACAAATTTTGATGTTATAGTAGTAGGTGGTGGACATGCAGGTATAGAAGCTGCGCATGCTGCTGCAAAAATGGGTTCAAAAACTTTATTATTAAGCTTAGATCTTGATAAAATTGGTCTTATGCCATGCAACCCGTCTATAGGTGGTGTTGGCAAGGGACATATGGTTTTTGAAATAAGTGCCTTAGGTGGACTAATGCCTAAATTGTGCAGCCAGACATATTTGCAAGCACGTATGCTTAATACCAGTAAAGGCCCTGCGGTTCAAGGCTTGCGATTACAAATTGATAAAGAAGCTTATCGTCAACTATCAAAAAAAATGTTATTAGATGTTCCAAATTTAACTCTTGCTAAGGGCAAGGTTGAAGAAATTTTAACTCAAAATTCTGTAATTACAGGTGTCAAGACCCAAGATGCAACTTATAGCGCACCTTGTGTAGTGCTCACAACCGGTACTTTCTTAAACGGTCTTGTGCATGTTGGTTTTGTAAACCATGCAGCTGGCAGAAGAGGGGAAGAGGCAGTAACAACCTTATCGCAAATTTTAATCGACTTAGGCCTAAAAATGGGAAGATTAAAGACAGGTACTCCTCCTAGATTAAAAAAAGACAGCTTAGATTTTTCCAAAATGGAAATGCAAGATCAACAAGAACTAAATTATTTATATGAATTTTATCCCCAAAAAGTAGAACAAAAATTACCGTGCTATATTACGCATACAAATGAAAATACGCATAATATTATCATGGAAAATATGCATCATTCTCCAATTTTAACGGGAAATATTAAAGGCAAACCTCCACGTTATTGTCCATCTATAGAAGATAAAATAAAAAGATTTCCAGATAAAACTGGCCACCATGTTTTTGTAGAACCTGAAGATGCATCTTATGACGAAGTGTATCCGGCGGGTGTTTCAACTTCTATGCCATTAGAAGTGCAAATTAAATTTATTCAAAGTATTCCAGGCTTTGAAAATGCAATTATTACTAAAGCAGGTTATGCTGTTGAATATGATTTTGTCTATCCAAATCAACTTTTACATACATTAGAAACAAAAAAAGTATCTGGCTTATTTTTAGCTGGCCAAATTAATGGTACAACAGGTTATGAAGAAGCAGCCGGTCAAGGTATTATTGCGGGTATAAATGCTAGTTTAAAAGCAGCACAAAAACTTGCTTTTATTATAAGCCGCGAAGAAAGTTATATTGGAATAATGATTGATGATCTTGTGACTTTGGGTGTTGAAGAACCATATAGAATGTTTACTTCACGTGCTGAAAGACGCATAGTATTAAGACAAGATAATGTATTTTATAGACTTGCCGACAAGGCATATGCACTTGGAATGATTGAATCTAAGCTTTATGAAGATATAAAAAAAGAAGATGCACAAATTCAAGAAGTTTTAACTAGATTAAGATCTAAAAAAACTAATGGCGATTTAATAAAATTATTTGGCGAGCTTGAATGTAATCAAGAAAAAATATTAGAACTTGCAGGCGTAGAGCTTACTGAAAGAGCAATTTTATCTATTTACGCTGAAGTAAAATATTTTGATTATTTAAAGCGTGAAACATTAGAAATAGAAAAAGCTCAAAAATATAGAATGCTTATTATTCCTAAAGATTTTGATTTTAAAAATATGCCAGGATTGTCTAAAGAGTTACAAGAAAAATTGCTGCTACATGCCCCGGAAAATATTGCGCAAGCTATGTTGATTCAGGGTATGACACCTGCTGCAATTTCTTTATTAATTTTTAGAGTTCGCGAACTTGAAAAACAATTAAGTTATAGAAAAGAGACTGCTTGCCAGCAATTAAGATAGTTAGACAAGAAAACCCTCATTTGATATAATACTTTTTGTTGTTAATTGTTATGTTATATTAGGGTGAAAAAAGCCCAGAGGTACTTTAAATGTCAACTAAGCTTTTTGTTGGTAACTTACCATTCTCATTAAATGAAACTTCTTTAAGAGAACTTTTTGCTAAATTTGGAAATGTTGATTCTGTAAAAATAGTTACAGATGCTTTTGACGGTCGTTCAAAAGGATTTGGATTTGTTGAAATGTCTACAGATGATGAAGCGAACGCATCTGTTACAGGTTTAAATGGATCACAAGTTGAAGGCAGATCTATTAAAGTTGATCTTGCACGCCCTAAAGATGATTCAATGCGTCCTGCAAGAGATGCTCGCCCACATTCAGGCGAATCTAGAAGCAATAGTAATTTCCGTTTTGGAAATAATGATAATAGTGGTGAAAGAAGAAATCGTTACTAATTTTTTTTGGAATTTTAAATGAAGAATATTGTAAACATTGGCGATGAAATTGAGATTTTATATACAGGAAAATTAAAAGATGGAACAATCTTTGATTCAACCAAAGATATAGGGTCGTTTAAGTTTACAGTAGGAAGTCCTGACATTATTAAAGGCATGAGTGACGCTGTAATTGGTATGAAATTACAAGATAAAAGAACTGTTAATATTCCTTTTATTAATGCTTATGGTGATTATAATCCTGAATTACTTATAAAAATACCTCGTGATAAAGTTCCTCAAGATATAAAGGTAGGAAATGTCCTTACCGATTCTGGCCAAGAAGGCAGACATTGGTGGGTACGTGAAGTTACTGATGAGGCTGCTATTTTAGATGGCAATCATCCCTTATCTGGACAAGATCTAATTTTTGAAATTGAAATAGTTTCAATAGTTTAAAATTGTTATTAAATTTAAAAAAGCTTCGAGAATTAAAAAATCTCGGAGCTTTTTGTTTTCTATTGTTTTTTTTTACTCTTTCTGACTAATTTATTAAAAACATAAATTCCACAAAAAGGGTAAAAATGAGAAATCAAATCAAAATATTAGTTTTGTTATTTGTACTAATTAATTTTAATACAATTATTTGTAACTCTGAAAATCTAAGCGAACGTTTACAAGAACAACACAAGCAAATGGCTCAATTAAATTCAATTTTAAAACGAGATACTTTTACAAACGCGGCATGTAAAAAATTTGGCCCTGCAGGAATAACAGGTGCAACCGGAGCCACCGGACCACAAGGCAAACCAGGTAAGCAAGGAAAGCAAGGTCCAAAAGGCGCAACAGGAGTTTGTACTAATTGTCCAACAGGCAGTACTGGTGGACGTGGAGCATGCACAATTGGTGGCGGTTGCCCATCAGGTATGACATGTGTTGGTGGGCAATGTTTTCCTATTGGGTTACAAGGTTCCACTGGTAATACGGGTGCAACTGGGGCTATAGGCTTAAAAGGTGATACTGGCGCAACAGGCTCAAATGGTAATACTGGAGCCACTGGTGCTGCAGGAAGCGCAACTGGAAATACTGGATTTACTGGTTCTACAGGTAACACAGGTTTTACAGGAATAACTGGTAATACAGGTAATACTGGTGCAGGTGCAACTGGCTTTACTGGTGTAACTGGAAATACTGGTTTTACAGGCAATACAGGTTCTACTGGTTTTACAGGAATCACTGGTAACACAGGTTTTACTGGTGCAACTGGAAATACCGGTGTCACTGGATTCACAGGTAACACAGGCCTTACAGGAATAACAGGTAATACTGGCTTTACAGGTCCAACAGGTTCTACTGGTTTTACAGGAATAACAGGTAACACAGGTAATACTGGTGCAGGTTCTACTGGCTTTACTGGGGTAACTGGAAATACAGGTGCAACAGGCTTTACCGGTGTAACAGGTAACACAGGTTTTACAGGAATAACAGGTGATACAGGTGCAACTGGCGAAACTGGATTCACAGGTAATACTGGCTTTACAGGAATAACAGGTGATACAGGTGCAACAGGCTTTACCGGTGTAACAGGTAACACAGGTTTTACAGGAATAACGGGTAATACTGGTGTAACAGGTGCTACTGGGCCCACAAATCCATTATCAGTAACTAGTACTGGCAATACAGGTTGCGTTAATACTACAAATCAATCATTAGCAAGATTTGATTCGAGCTCTAATACAGTTATTACCAGAGCTCCTCTAGTAGCTAATGATGTAGTTGCTACTACTCAAGCAACTGCACCATTATTAGCAGAAGATTGTATAACAACTGATTTAAATTTAGCACTTGTACCAAAAGGAATAGGAGCAATAACTGCAGCAATTCCAGATGGAACCGCAACAGGTGGTAATGCTCGCGGTTCAAACGCTGTTGATTTACAAACGGCTCGTAGTACAAATACACAAGTTGCTAGTGGTGCAAGATCAGTAATTGCTGGTGGTTTAAATAATACTGCCAGTGGTACTCAAGCATTTGTTGTAGGTGGTGACAATCAAGCCTCTGCAGATTTTTCAACAGTATGTGGCGGAGTATTAAATAATGCTACTGTTCAATATGCAAGTGTATTCGCAGGTAACAATAACACTGCTTCTGCTTCGGCTGCTACGGTACTTGGGGGAGCATCCAATACTGCTTCTGGTGCAAATTCTGCAATAGTTGGTGGGGGTTCTCATAATGTCTCAGCAAGCGGTGCAACAATAATAGGCGGGGGAACTAACACAGTATCAGGAAGTAGCTCTAGTATTATTGGAGGTAGTGGCAGCAGCATTACGAGTGGAAGTTCAGGTATTCTTTGTGGTACAAATAATGCTATTTCTGGAACATCAACTAATTCAGCAATTATTGGGGGTAATGGTAATAAAGCCCAAGCGTTTAATTCTATAGTAGTAGGTGGAGGAATAGGCGGCGCTGGTGTCACTGGCAATACTGCTTCGGGCATAAGCTCTGTGGTATTAGGTGGGACAAACAATACTGCTTCAGGAACTAATGCAGTTGTATTAGGTGGAACCGGTAATACTGCTTCAGGCGCTAATAGCGTTGCGGGAGGTAATAGTGCTTCTGCTGGAAATTCAGGCTCATTTGTTTGGACAGATAATAATGCGGCGGCATTAGCAAGTACTGTAAACAATCAATTTACTATTCGTGCTTCAGGTGGAACTAGAATATTTTCTAATGCCGCAGCGACTACTGGAGTAAGTTTAGCAGCTGGTGGAACTACATGGGCTGCAATATCAGATCGAAATATGAAAGAAAATTTTGTAGATTTAGATCACATTGAAATACTAAATAAGTTGATTAGTATGCCTATACAAAGTTGGAATTATAAAGACAATAATTCTTCCATACGCCATATGGGCCCAATGGCGCAAGACTTTAATCCTGCATTTGGTTTTACTGAAGATCCACTCAAAATATCAACACTAGATTTTGATGGTGTTGCATTAGCATCGATTCAAGGTATGTATAAATTACATAAACAAGAAGTTGGTGAATTGCAAAATAAAATCGAAGAACAAGAAAGTAAAATTAGTGATTTAAAAAAAGAAGCAATTGTCCAAGCTGATGAAATTAATGATTTAAGAAATAAGATTGAACGTTTAGAAAATATAGTTGAATTGATTTCAAGTTCAAATACAGCTGTATAATATTTAATTAATAATTGATTATTAATTTAAAAAAGCTTCGAGAATTAAAAAACTCGGAGCTTTTTGCTTTCCCTTGTTTTTTTTTTCTCTTTCTAGCTATTTTTATTAAAAGTTAAAAATTTCAAAAAAAAAGGGTAAAAATGAGAAATCAAATTCAAAGCCTTAGTCTAATATTAGTTTTATTATTTAATTATAGTTCAATTACCGGTGAGGATTTAAATAAACAAAAATTAAGATTAACAAAATTAACTGAAACATTACAAAAATTAAAAAATAGAAAAAAGATACAACCTCATGTCGCTTCAAATGAAAAATCAAGAGTAACTTTAAGCAACACCAGAGATATATACACTCAATCATTAGCTAATAAATTTCAAAATGGATGTGCAGCAACTGGCGCTACAGGCGCAACAGGCCCTAGAGGTCCAAAGGGTGCTACAGGAACTTGTCATTGTCCAACAGGTAGCACAGGTGGTAGAGTAAGTTGCAGTAAATCTATTCAGTGTCCATCCGGATATATATGTATTAATGGGCAATGCGTAGCTAAAAGTCAACAAGGCCCTACTGGTGCAACAGGCGCTCCAGGTGCCCCGGGTGCGACTGGTGCTGATGGCGCAACAGGCGCTGATGGTGTTACAGGAGCGAGCGGTGCTGATGGAGCTACGGGTAATACAGGTAATACAGGCGCAACAGGGCCATGCCAAGCTTATAATGTAGATTTATGGGTAGACGTATTAGGTGATGATACAACAGGTACCGGCACATTTTGTAATCCTTTTGCAACCATTAGTGCAGCAATGGCAATTGTTGATCCAGCAGCAGGTATATGGACTATACATGTTGGAAATGGAGTATTTGCTGAAGCTATAGTTTTAAAACCAAATGTAATTCTAACAGGTGTTAATAATAATAGTGCCCAATTAAGTGGAAATATTACACTAAGTCCAACATGGACAGGTCCAACAATATTTGTTTCCGGTTTTTCAAATCTAAATTTATCTGGAAATAATACTTTGGATTTTGCTACCGTTACTTCATCTGCTGGACAAATAAGTATAGAAAATTGTGTATTTACAGTTGGAAATACAATCGTTACAGGATTTGCAGCTGGTAATCAAATAACTATAAAAAATAGTGTATTTCAAAATGGCATTACATTAAGCGGCATTACTGCTTTTGTAGATTCAGTTATATTCCAATCAGCTGGTAATGTAATTATTAATAGTAACAGCAATACTACACCGGCAATATTTCAGGCAACCGGTGGCGGTTCAAGTGTTCCATTTACTGCAACAGCTACTTCAACAGGAACAGTTACTCTTAATTTAAGCGGATTTATTGTTACAAATACATTGACTTTAGATGGAGCTAATGTCACAACATTCGCTTCATATGATTCATTGCCGACTGGTAATGCGGGCGCTAGTGTTGTATTAGCCAATTCAGCTCCATGTCCTAAAATTAATAATGGTTCAGGATCATTATTATTTTACTCGGGTACTTTAACATTAGATGGTCAAGGAAATGCTAGTGTTTATCTAGGTAACATGTTGAATAATCCTTCTATTGGGATTACTAATAACTCACCTAGCAATCCTGCTGGACAATGTAATTTAAACAATGGATTGCAACCAGATACCACTCCGACTCAAGTTAATTGGATTATTACGCCTAATCGCATTGCTACCAATTTTTATGCCTTTGTTGGAGATTTTGCACTGCCGGGTCCTGCTGCTCTTCCTGTATTGCCGACCAGTGCTACAGCAACATTTTTAACTACTTCGGGTCCAGCTCAACAGTTAGTGGTTAATATTAATCCTACTCAAGCTGGAGTTGTACCTCCGTCATATCTTAGAACAACAAACCCGGCTCAGCAGGCAATTTTAATACCATTTGGTAGTTCTGTTGATGTAAGAATTGACATTGTGTCTAATAATCCTGCTAACTCAGGTGTGAACATTTCTGTAAATGGTTCAATATTATTATATTAAGTTCGCTTAATTGAATAATTTAAAAGTCCCCCGAGATATCTCGGGGGACTTTTTTTATTTAAAAACAATATCCCACTATTTATAATTTAAACTTTTGGTAGTATTAATAATGACTAAAATTTAAACTAAAAGGGCAGGAACTTGTATCCATATATTTGTCATATATACGGGCCTTTATATTTAAATTGTTATGGGCTTTCTATTTTTCTTGGTATTTTAGTTTTTTCATATTTAATTGAACGTGATAAAAACTTTGAACTTTTATTTCCCAAAGATAAATTTAGTAATTTTTTATTCTGGGGAGTAATGGTTGGGATAGCTGGAGGTAGATTGCTTTATTTAGTTGAAGATTATTCATCTTTTGAAAGCGTGTTTGATATATTTAAATTCTGGCAAGCTGGATACTCATTTTTGGGTAGTTTGATTGCATTATTAATTTTTGTGATCTTGTATTTAAGAAGTCTTAAAGTAAATACATTACAATTTTTAGATGTAATAGCTATTTATGTACCTTTATTGCATTCAATTGCACGTATTGGATGTTTTCTAGCCGGATGTTGCCATGGAATTGCCACAGATAAATTTTGGGGTGTTACTTATACTCATCCAGATGTTTTAATACCTCATAGTTTTAAATTTATTAGTATTCATCCGACTCAATTATATAGTAGTTTATGCTTATTATTAATTTTTTGTCTAATGTATTTTGTATTTAAAAATACATTTAAAGTACCTGGCCAATTAACTTGCATATATTTAATGCTAGCCACTGTAGAAAGGTTTTTTGTTGATTTTTTAAGATCAGATCAAGAATTTTTTAGCTCAAAAGCTTTAAGTATGTTTTCTATGCATCAATGGATTTCAGTTTTAATTTTTACCGCAGCTTTCATTTGGTTTATTACAATTACTTTTACTAAGTCATCGAAATATAATTATGGATCTTTTTAATTTTATAAGAACTCAGCTGCCCATACTAGATGTTGTTAGCGAATATACAACTTTAAAACAATCTGGCCATTATTTTAAAGGTAATTGTCCATTCCATTCTGAAAAAACGGCTTCGTTTAGCGTAAGCCCACACAAAGACATTTTTTATTGTTTCGGTTGCCATGCAACCGGAGATGTTGTTGGTTTTTTATCCAAAATAGAAAATTGTTCTCAGTTTGAAGCTGCTAAATTTTTGGTAGAAAGATATAATCTAAAAGTTCCAACAGATGTTACAAAAGATTTTGAAGTTGCCCAAAAATCTGAAGAAGAAAAGAAGCGATACTTTATTTTATGTTCATTAGTTGCACAATGGTGTCATGATAATTTAAATAATAATAAAGTAGCTTTTGATTATGTAAAAGACAGAGGGTTTGAACAAAATAGTATAAATAAATATTTAATGGGTTATTTCCCAGGTGGTCATTTATCTTTAAAAAACTTACTAAACACCATTTCAAAGCACGGTTTTTTAGCACATGATTTGATAAAAGCCAATATTATAGCTGAAGGTAGAAATACATTATATTCTCCTTTTGAAGAACGCATAATGTTTCCAATACGTGACCTTATGGGTAGATTTTGTGGGTTTGGTGGTAGAATTTTTAAAGAGAATGATGAACGCGCAAAATATTATAACTCGCATGAAAATGAATTCTTCGATAAGGGATCTCTTTTATTTGGATTAGATTTAGCAAAAAAAGCGATTCAAGAATCGGGAAGAGTTTACTTGGTCGAAGGTTATGTTGATTGTATTATAATGTCTCAAAATAATTATAATAATACCATAGCAGTTTTAGGGACCTCTTGCACCACTGAGCATCTTAAAATTTTAAGTAGATTTACAAAAGAAATATACGTATTGTATGATGGTGATAATGCAGGTAGGAATGCTATGTTGCGTTTAACTGAAATGTGTTGGGGATTTAATTTAGATTTACGAGTAGTAAGTTTGCCAGACAAAGATGATCCAGCCTCTTTTTTACTAAATGGTGGTGATTTAGGTGGTTTGATTAATTCAGCACAGGATATATATTCTTTCTTTATAGAAAGTTCAAGTAGTAATTTTTACAACAAGTCATTACAAGAAAAAATTTGGACGGTTAAGAAAATAATTGATATAATTCGAAATATAGATGATTCATTAAAGCGGGATATATTATTACAGGAAGTATCATCTAAGTTAAATATACCGGTAGAATCTTTAAAAAAAGAGTCTATGCTAGAGTCAAAAAAATTATCTTGGCAAAATAAAGAAAAGCAAGATAAAGAAAATATTGAAGATGAAGAGTATCAGGCGGATGTAGATGTTTCAGAAATCGAAAAAAAATTAATTACAGAGATTATGCATAATTTTGATTTGTTAACTCCTGATAATTTTTATTTAGTTGATTATTTTAGTTCGCCAGCTAAAGAAATTTTGTATGCTTTAATAGATTTAAAAAACCCCTCGACAAGTTCGGGGCAGGCGGGGCATGTTTTAGATTTTAACAATTTTATTAAGCAATTAGATGAAGATAAGAGACAGTTTGTAAGCAAATTGTTATTTGAACACAAACAAGAACGTTCTAATAATTTTAAGAACTTGTTGCTTCAATTTCAGAAAAAAAATTGGAAACGTATTGCTTATTCAATAAAGTTGCAAATTGAGCAAGCTCAAAAGAATTCAGATATAGAAAATATTAAAGTTTTACTTAATAATTTCCAAGAGCTTAAAAAGAAATTATTAAATGGAGAAAAAAATGGTTAAAAAGACTGAAAAAATTATTAAAAAAGCACCAGCAGCTAAAAAAGTTGCAGAGCCTATTTCTAAGGCAAAGCCTGATAAGAAAGAAAAAGATATTAAAGTAAAGCCAAGTATTGCTAAAGTTGCACTTGATAAGAAAAAGATAAAAAAGACAGATGATGCGTCCAAAGGATCTAAAGAGATCATTGAATCTAAATCTGAATTGATTGAAGCCTTATTAGAAAAAGGTAAAAAGCACGGATTACTAGCTTATGAAGAAGTAATTGAATTTGGTGAAAAACACCATTTAACAGAAATTGAAACAAACGACCTACTTAAAACTTTAGAAAAAGAACATATAGAACTCTTAATGCAAGATGAAATTGAAGTTTCCAAAAAATTTCAAGATCATGAAGATGAGCTTCCAGTTGGTTTAGAATTAAAAACTAAAATTGAAGCTTCTATAAATTTACATGAAGGTGAATTTGAAGAAGAAGAGGAAGAAGCTGAAGATGTAATCCGTGGTGAAGCTGGAATAACAGATGGTGTTAAGGCTTACTTAAGGGACATTGGAAAAATTCCTTTATTGAATAAAAAAACAGAAACAGAAATTGCAAAAAGGATAATGGAAGGTAAGCGTGAATCGATAGATGCTGTTGCCCACTTTCCATTTGTTTCTAAAGAACTCATTTCACTTGCAGAAAAAATTTCTAAAAATGGCATTGCATTAAAAGAAATAATTCAGTTTTCAGAATTTGATGAAGAAAACATTCCAAAATTTGATGAAGAAAGAGTCGCATTTTTAGCGACCATTAGTAAAATTAAAGATCTAGTTGATAATGAATCTAAAATATATCAAAGCTATAGAGGCAAACTAGATAGTGAAGCTAAAAAAAAGGAAATGTTAGAGCGCGTCAAAAAGAATAAAGAAGAAGTTATTAAAGTAATTTGTTCAATAAGATATTCTAATAAATTCATTCGTAAATTAGGAAAAAGAATAGAAAAAGCTATTGAAAAAATAGCTGAAAGATATCAAGCTATCGAAGAATACGAAGCAGAAATTGAAATTGCTAAGAAATTAAAAAACAAAGTAGAATCTAAAGAGCAAATAGAAGAAGCTGATAAAAACATTAGAATGTGTAATAAGATCATTAAAAATGTAGAAAGTGAAATGGGGCTTCAAAAAGAAACCATTTATAAATACTTTAAACAATTATTAGCTGGTCAAAGAAAAGATAAAATTGCAAAAGATAACTTAGCTAAGGCAAATCTTAGATTAGTAGTGAATATTGCAAAAAAATATATTAATCGTGGTTTACACTTTTTAGATTTAATCCAAGAAGGTAATATTGGATTAATGAAAGCAGTGGAAAAATTTGAATTCGAACGTGGCTTTAAATTTTCTACATATGCAACATGGTGGATACGACAAGCTATTACGCGTGCGATTGCTGATCAATCAAGAACAATTCGTGTTCCTGTTCATATGGTAGAAACTCTTAATAAGATTAATAAAATTAAGCATACCTTTTTACAATCACATGGTCGCGAGCCAAGTTACGCTGAACTTGCTAAAGAATTAAATCTTGATGAGAAAAAAATCAAAAATATTATCAAGATTTCAAAAGAACCTATTTCTTTAGAAACTCCAGTGGGTGATGGAGAAGACGCATTTATTAAAGATTTTATTGAAAATGAAAATGAGTTTTCACCAGCTGATACTGTTGCAAGTAATGATTTAAAAGAACGTGTTCGTGAAGCTTTAAAAACTTTAACTCCTCGTGAGGAAAAAGTACTTAAAATGAGATTTGGAATTGACGTTGCTTCTGAGCATACTTTAGAAGAAGTTGGCAAAGATTTTTCAGTTACAAGAGAACGTATTAGACAAATTGAAGTTAAGGCTCTTAAAAAATTAAGACATCCTTCTAGAAGTAAGAAGCTTAAAACTTTCTTTGAAAAAGAATTTGGGATTATTTTAAGTGAAAATGATGAAGAAGAAGACACAATTGATATTAATCTAAATTTAGATATTGATTTGGATGAAGAATAAGTTATATTCTCAAAGTTAATATATTTAATAAATAGCTTAATTATTATTTATTTAATAATTAAGCTATTTTAATAATCATAAAAAAGGATTAAGAATAATGAGTGAAGTTCCTAGTAACTTTTATTTACAGTTAGCGGGATTTATTGCTTCTTTAAGCATTTGTGCTTTATTCTCTTTTTTAGAAACTACAATTACTGCACTAAGATTATTTAAGCTTGAAGAGCTTTCAAAATCCACGGGCACAAAATATAAAGTTTTATTCGAAACTTTACAAAATCATCCCCATAGAATAATTATTACAATTTTAATTGTAAGCAGTTTATCGAATGCAACAAGTGCAGCATTAATTACTCAAATTATGACTAATCTATTTTCTAAATTACATTTATCAGAAGGCTTAGGTTTTTCTTTAGGTATTTTTATTGCTTCGACATGCATTTTAATCTTTGGAGAAATTATACCAAAACACATTGCACGCTCTCATGGGGAACATCTATTTAAATCAACATTATGGATTATAAACGGAGTCTTTTATTTATTTTATCCATTTGTGCAATTTCTTACTAAATTATCAGATTTTGTTATTCATAAATTTAGCAAACAACCAATTGTTGCTACCCAGGCATCTGAAGAAGAAATTCAATTTTTAATTAGATATATTGATGATAAAGGTTTAATGGATTCAGATAAAACTGAAATGTTACAAAATATTTTTAGACTAGGAAGAAAGCCAGTCAAAGAAATTATTATTCCTGATAATGATATTGTAAAGATCGATGTTTCAAGTTCAATTCAAGATGCATTAAAGATTTTTTCAAAATATCAATATTCTAGATTGCCAGTTTATCAAAATGATCCTGAAAATATGATAGGAATTATTTATCAGAAAGACCTTTTCTTATTATTGCAAGATAGTATCGAAGATAAAAAAATTAAAGATATTGTAAGGCCGATAATATTTGTACCAGAATCACTTAAAGTTAATCAGCTATTAAGACAATTTAAAGAGCAACATATGCACATGGCTATGGTGCTTAATGAATATGGTGGAATTAGCGGGTTGGTAACATTAGAAGATGTACTGGAAGAAATAGTTGGTGACATTTCAGATGAATATGAATCAATATCAAAAAAAGTTGAATTATTAAATGAAGATGAATGGCTAGTTGATGCCATAGTTAGCCTTGAGGAACTGAGTGAAGTTTTAGATATTACTTTTCCAATACTAGATGTATTTACTTTGGGTGGATTTCTAACTCAACAGTTGCAGCATCTGCCGAAAAAGGGAGATAGGATTTATTTTAAACAATATTGTTTTCAAGTTCAAAAAGCTAGTCCAAAAAGAGTATTGCAAGTTTTAATTTTCAAAGAAAAAGTACTAGAAAATAATTAAAAAATAAAATAATTGACAATGATATAAATAAAATAGTATTTCTAAAACAAGTGTTTAAAAAAGAGAAGGAGAGCAAAGAATGAGAAAAAAAATTTCGTTATTATTGTTATTATCAATATTTAATGTACAGATATTTGCAGCAAATTCAACATGTGGTCTTGGCTTTGGAACTAATGAGGGAAGTAAAACTTTCTTTAAGCCTAGAGCAATGATTGAAGATGTCGCGTTCTTTTTGGCTTTAAATAATTATAATCAATATAGAAAACATTATGGACCATTTACTAATAATGCAGATGATCAAAGAATTAATATTGGTAAAGGTATAGTTTTTCAAAAGACTAGAAAGTGTCAACAAAGAGCTGCTGAGTACTTCTTACCAAATAATAAGCAAGTTATTACAATTGCTGAAACTGGACCAGCTGATGTGGATTCTTTATGGTTAACAGTTATGGCTCCAGTAGGAGAATCATATTCATCTACTTTAACTTTGAATCCAGAAAGATCTATGATTGGTGGTTATCTTACATACCATCAAGATTTTGAACGTTTTGCAGGAACTTGGTTTGAAGCAAATTTCGCTGCATATTCGGTAAAACATAATTTGAATCCTGTAGAAAAACTTACAGATGGTGGTGTTAAAGGAACTGTTCCAGGTGCTGCAACAGCACTGCAATATTTGGGTGGTAATCAATTAAATTATGGCAAAATATCATCATGTAATTTAGAAAATTCTGGAATGGATGATATTGAGTTAAAATTTGGTTACAATTATTATAATTGTGCAGGAACTGGACATTTAGGTTTATATGTACAAACATTAATTCCTATAGCAGAAAAACCTAATGCTAGATTTTTATTTGAACCACTAATTGGTAGAGCTCATTGGGGACTTGGTGCAGGTACAAATCTTGCAAGTAAATTTATTGAACGTGAAAACACTTCTTTAGTTTGGATGGGTGATGTTTCTTGGTATTACTTATTTAAAAGCAAAGAAAAACGTTCATTTGATTTAAATAATGGTAACTGGTCAAGGTTCATGCGTGGCGTAACTACTACTGATACAACATTTCCTTTAATTAACTCATTAACTCAAACAGTAGACGTAACTCCAAGAAATGTTGTTAACTTTTGGACAGCATTACATTTTCAAAGATGTAATTGGCATTTAGAAGCTGGTTATAATCTTTGGTACAGACAATGTGAAAAAATAAGTTTAAATGCTAATGGATGCTCAGCTCCATGCGCAGTTAATCTTGTAAACACAGCTAATGCAGCGCCTTTTGGTACATTCGGAATTTTAAATTTAAATAATGTTTGTATTCCAATAACTGCAAGTAATGCAACTATTAATCAACCACGTACAAGTGTAGTTTCAAATGCGACATTTGTGCCAATACAACTTACAGATATAAATCTTTCATCAGCAGCACATCCAAGAGTATTAACAAATAAATTCTATGGTTCTGTCGCTTATGATTTTACAATTCATCAAAGACCTTTAAATGTTGGATTGTCAGCGTCATATGAATTTACAAATAATAAAAATGCATTAGAGGAATGGGCGGTTTGGGGAAATTTTGGAGTTGAATTTTAATAAAGGAATAAGTAGTGAAAAATTTACTTAAATTTAATCTTATATTTCTAGTTCTAATAACTGTTACAGATATTTGTGCAACTATTTCAGTTCAGCCAAGACGTGTTCTTGCAAAAGATTCACAAGCTACCATGAAATTACTTGAAGAAAGATATAAAAAAGCAGCTGTGAGTGAAAATAAGAAAAAAGCTGATATTCAAAAAAAAGTAGTGCAAGCTAAAGCTAAAAAAGTGAAATATTCTATTGCACTAAAAAAGAAAGCTGCTTTAGTTGCTAAAGCTAGGTTGCATACTTTAAAAAAGAAAAATGCGCTTAAAATTAGCAAGAAAAAAGAAGCAAAAAGTAAAATTCTAAAGTTAAAAATAGCGGCTTTAGAAAATAAAATTAAATTAGCGCTAAAAAAGAAAAAGCATGTTTCTCCAGTTAGAAAGACTGTAAAAACAAATAGAAAAGTTGTATCATCTACACATGTTGCAAAAGCTCAAAATGTAAGATCTTTTGACCCATTTGTAGAAGCTATGATGAACAAATATAATTAATTTTTTAAATTAATAAAACAAAAAGGGCTAGAAATATCTAGTCCTTTTTGTTGTTAAAATAAAGGGTAAACTAATGAATAATTTTTTTAAATTTAATATATACGTATTAATATTTATTTTTAATATATCAGCAGTAAATAATGTAAAATTAAAGAAAGGTACATCCAAGAAAGCAATTGCAAAATCATTATTGGTTAAGAATAAAATTATAAAACAAAAATTAAGCAAAAAAAATAATCAGCGTAAAAAATTAGGACTCCTACAATTTGTTCTAAGACGGTTTGGGACAAATCCAGCGGCAGCTGCATTGCGTCCACCAATTTTTGCTAAGTCAGCCAGAAGATTTTAATTAATATTTAATCAAAAAAAAGAAGGACAACAATTGTGTTGTCCTTCTTTTTTTTGATTAATTTATTATTTACCGTATTTGTTAAAAATAGTTTTTAAGAAAATATCTGAGACGTTACAAATTGGAGGTGGCGGCGTAGTTGGAATATTATATCTAGCAATGGCAAAATCAAAGTTTGGATTTGTTGCATTTGTACTACCTGCGCCCAAAACTTTTCCACCTTGAATGGCCATTCCATTTGCATTTATACTATCTTGGCTTCCAGATCCCAAGCCTAATACCTTGTTAAAGTCTGTAAAAATAATACCTTTATTTCCAACTGATGTTTTAAGATTTCCATTACTATCATATACAGCTAAAGTAAAATCATAGTGAGGATCTACAGCATTAGAAGAACCACCAGCAATTATTGTACCGTTAAGTAATGTCATACATGATAAATAATCATTACTTGTAGGACTTATTTGAGTAATTACAAAACCTTTATTTCCAAAACTTGTATCTATAGTTCCGTCTTGATTATATCTTATGATTGCAAAGTTAAAGGTAGGGTTATTAGGTTTAAAATTTTTAATTTGAGATGAAGATATCCCACCTGCTAAAATTTTACCATCAGGTTGAATAATAACCTTATTTATTTGACTACCATTGAGTTTATTTGGATTAAAGTTAGTAATTACAATACCTTTATTTCCGAAGGTATTGTCTAATGTTCCATTAGAGTTATAACGAGCTAAGGCAAAATCACCTAATGGGTTTTTAGCAGTTGAAAATCCTCCCACAACAATCTTATTATCAGTTTGGAGTGCAATGCTTTCTATAGAATCAAAACTTTGTTTTGAGCCTAAATTTTTTCCAATATTAGTAATTACAATTCCTTTTTTTAATTTTCCAAAATTATTATCAAGAAATCCAGTTGAAGAATATCGCGCTAATGCAAAAGAGCTTGTAATTCCTGGGTTAGCAGTTGTGTTGCCTGCTGCTAAAATTTGACCATTATTTTGTAAGATAATGCAAGTCATTATATCATTAGTCGGGACTTGATTAATAGTTAATCCAAAATTTGTCACTGACGCCGCCAATGGTAAAATTTGTGGAAAATCACCAAAGCCAGAAAAAGCATCTCCACCACTTGTAAGTTTGGTTAATGCAAATGAAAAGAATCCATCAAGTGTATCAGAATAACCCCCTAAAATTATTGAATCGTCAGGATTAATTGCTAAGCATGTTAAAATATCATACGATCCAAAATCTGGACTACCAGTTGTAGAAAAATCATCACAATTTAATGCAAATCCAGGAACACTCTGATCTACAATTCCATTTGCATCATATCTGAATGCACCAAAATCATAATTAGGATCTAGAGCATCAGTAACTCCAGCTGCAATTATTTTACCGGTAGACTGAACACCAATAGCTGTTATAGAATTAGAACTGCCAGTTTTAATTCCTAAGGCTCTTTTAAAATCAGTATCAACAACACCTTTGTAAAACTTATCAAAGAGTTTAACGCCCCCATAAGTTTTATCTAAAGATCCATCATTATTATATCTTTCTAAGAAGAAATCTTTATTAGAATCAACGGCGTCATTGCTGCCTGCTGCTACAATTTTACCGTCTGCTTGTAATAATAGACTGTTTGGAAAGCTTATGCTTCCTAAATAATCAATTCCCAAATTAATAGCAGAAATACCATTTTTACCAAAACTATCATCAAAGCTTCCATCAATATTTAATCTAGTTAAAGCAAAAATAAGATCAAAATTAGTACCTAAGGTAACAATTTTATTATCAGGTTGAATAACTAGTTGATTAATATTTATTTGTTTAGGTAATCGTAAATTAATAGTGCCATTGTTTCCAAATGAATTATCAGGAGATCCATCTAAATTATACTTTGCGACTAAATAATGACTTTTGCGTGCCTTATCAACCAACTGTCCCCCAGCTACAATTGAGCCTGCTTGAATAGCAATGCTTGATACAAAACTACCTGCTCCAAAATTAGTAATTACTACACCATTTGTTCCAAAGTTAGTATCTAATGTTCCATCAGCATTATATCTAGTTATAGCAAATTCATTATTTACAAATCCTCCTGCTAATATTTTATCGTCAGGTTGTATTGCAATATTGCTACTAAAACCGAAATTAGTAGAGACTATGCCATTATTAGAAGTCCCAAAAGTTTTATCTATAGTTCCATTGATGTTATATCTTACCATTGTTAATTTTAAAGCAGGAGAATCAATCCCAGCTGCAATAATTTTACCATTAGACTGTAATCCCAAAGCATCTATTTCATTTTGCGCATTAGGATTACCTAAGATTTTATTTATATCAGTAATAACGACACCCTTATTGCCAAAAAGTTGATCTAATGTTCCATTGATATTATATCTTGCCATACTACAAACAATATTAGACCCAAATTGAGAAGATCCTCCTACTACAAGTTTACCATCTGGTTGAAGTACTGAACTTGCAATAAAACTATAAACAGTGTTTGCAGGTTCTCCGACAACTGCACCAATATCAGTCAGAACTAACCCGTTATCTCCAAATGAAGTATCAAATTTTCCATTTGGTAAATATCTTGATAATGCATATGTAAACACATTCTTTAATGCAGTTGAATAACCTGCTGCGATAATTCTATTATCGGGTTGTACAACAATTGAGCTTGCTATGTCTCTACCAGAAGAACCAAATAATTTACTCATGCTGGTTAAATTAACACCGTTTCTACCAAATGAAGTGTCCAATCCTGAAGTTTGAGATGTGGCATTTCTCGTTTTTTTAAAGTTTGTTTTTTTGTTATGTCTAGATAGCTTTGCATTACATAAAGTAAATGGAATAATTAAAATTAATATAAAAGATTTTAGAAATTTTTTTTTCATTTTTTACCCTTTTTTTTGAGAATTAAATCTATTACTGTTTTACATAATTATATTATTTTATAATTCTTTTAAGTTTAGCATCTTCTGGTTTTAAATATTATAAAAACTGTTAATAAAAATTATTTACCGTATTTTTTGCAAAGTGCTTGTAAAAATGTATCACCAGTAAATGTTGTACTGGTTTGTATTTTATATTTAGCAATTGCAAAATCAAAATTAGGATTTGTAGCATTCGTGCTACCTGCAGCAAGCACTCTTCCATCTGCTTGTATTGTCATTCCATTTGTATTGATACTATCTTGGCTTCCTGCACCAAGTCCTAAAACAGTTTTAAAATCAGTAAAAACAACCCCGTTATTTCCAATAGTGGAATCTAGTTTGCCATTAGCATCGTAGATTTCTAAAGTAAAATCATAATTCGGATCACTAGCATTAGAAGCACCGCCAGCAATTATTGTCCCATTTGTTTGTATAACTAATGTTGATAGATAATCATTGCTTTTAGGTGTTATCTGTGTCACTACAAAACCGTTGTTGCCAAATGATTTGTCAATACTTCCGTCATTATTATATCTCACCAATGCAAAATTAAATTGAGGATTATTTGGGTTAAAGTTACTCGCTTTAACTGATGAAATTCCACCAGCTAAAATCTTACCATCTTTTTGTATTGCAATTTTATTTATTTGGCTTTGATTTGTTTTACTTGGATCAAAATTTGTTATTACAATTCCTTGATCTCCAAAAGATTTATCAGTTGTTCCATCTGCTTTTAATCTCATTAATGTAAAATCTCCTAATGGATTTTTAGCAGTAGAAAATCCTCCACCTATGATCTTACCATCTTGTTGTAAAGCTATGCTGTTAATAGAATCAAAACTTAGTTTTTTATTAATTCTATTTCCTACGTTTACAATGTTAATACCATTTCCGCCACCGAAATTATTATCTAATGTACCGTCAGAATTGTATCTTGCAAAGGCAAACCAACTTTCTTTTTCGCTATATTGATTAGATCCGCCAACAAGAATTTTGGCATCATTTTGAATTACGACACTATTTATAATATCTGAGCTTAAGCCAACGCTTAGAGTGTTTCCAATATTAGTAACAACCAACCCTTGATTTCCAAAAGATATATCAAGGCGAGCATCAGGTGTAAGCCGTGCTAATGCAAATGAAAAAGGATTTCCAATTACATTTGTAAGGCCAACCGCAACAATTTTATCATTTTTTTGTATTGCAAGATCATTTCCAATATCATAACTACCAAATATTTTATTATTTGCCCCAACAAATCTAGAAAAATCCACTGGGAAAAATTGTTTAAGATTTCCATTGATATCATATAATGATATTGCAAAATCATAGTTAGGATCAAGTGCGTCACTAAATCCACCAGTAACGATATTGCCATTTGATTGAGTAGCAATTCCATTTATAGAATTTTCTGACCCAGATGTAATGCCTAAAACTTTTTTAAAATCTGTATCAATAAGTCCTAATTTTTGGCCATCGATTTCTCCGAAAGTATTATCAATGGACCCATTTATGTTATATCTTACAATTGCATAATCATAATTTGGATCTATGCATGTTGAAGATCCCGAGCTTATTATTTTTCCATTGGGTTCAATAATTAGGCTATATAACCTATCAACACTTGGGAATGAGTTTATAATTAATCCAAAGTTTGTAGTTACTACGCCATTATTTCCAAAAGATGAATCAATTGTTCCATCAATATTTGTTCTTGTTATTACAAAAGTTGATTCAAAAAGTTTAGGGTTGTTTGGAGGGAATGATGTCCCTCCCGTGACTATTTTCCCATCATTCTGTATAGCAATTTTAAAAATTACAACTTGTGCAGCTGTTAAAGTTTTATTTACAAGACCATTCGTACCAAAAGAATTATCAGGCGACCCATCATTATTATATTTAGCTAATGAGTAATAGACATTTGTACCATTTACAGAAATTCCAGCAGCAATAATTTTATCATTATAAATACCAATATCGCTAATATTAGTTTGAAAATTTGGCCCAAAACTTGTAATTACCATGCCGTTGTTGCCAAATGAATTGTCAATTGTGCCATCAGTTTTGTATTTGACTAAGCCTATTTTAGAATCAATATTTCCGCCTGTTATTATTTCTCCATTAGATTGAAGAACAATGCGCATAAATGGTACTGGAGTTAATTTAGAATTGATAACTATTCCATTTGTGCCAAAACTATTATCTAATGTACCATCTGTATTATATCTTGCTAGTGCTACATTAGTTCCAGAAATTCCATAAGCCAAAATTTTACCATCTGCTTGAAGTGTTATATAAAATATTTGACTTACTTTATTAGGTGTCCCTACAATTGCTCCAACATCAGTTATTACTGCACCGTTGTTACCAAAAGTAGAATCTACGCTGCCATCAGTTTTATATCTTACTAATGCGAAATTAAATAAAAAGTTAATCGGATTGTTAACACTACCGGCGGCAACAATTTTACCATCTGTTTGAATTGCTATTCCATCAATAAAAGAATAACTAGTATCTGAACCTGCTCCTAAAAGTGCTCCAACATCAGTTGTTACAACACCTTTTGTACCAAATGAATTATCTAATATTCCGGTAGTTGTATATCGAGCCAAAGAAAAATTAACGAAATTATCAATTGCAGTAGAAATTCCTCCAGCTACTAATTTACCATCAGCTTGAAGAGCTAATGAATTTGCAATATCGCGTGAACTTGCGGCAACTACTTGAGCTAAGTTTGTATCAACAACGCCATTTGTACCAAATGATTTATCAAGATAAGAATTTTGTGATGATGCTTTATAGATTCTTGACTGTTGAATTGTTTTAAAATTATGGTTAAGTAATTTTCTGATTTCATTTTTTCCTAAAGTGGCTTTATGTTTACTCTCTTGAGAAAAAAATTTTGAGTTAGCAGATGCTTGAAATGTTAATATGAATATGAGAAAAATATAACATAGTTTTTTCATTATTACCCTTTTTTTGAAATTAATTATTATTACTGTTTTACATAATTATATTCTTTTTTGCAAAGTAATAATTTCAAAAAAAAACCGATTAAGTTAATGGCTAACTTAATCGGTTTTAATTATATTATTTTATAATTCTTGTACGTGATGTTTATTAACCAAATTTAATTTATTAATTAATTCCTTAACAGATTCTTTTTGGGAGATTAATAAATTTTGAATTTGATGTTCTTCAAATCCCAAAGTAATAATCAAATCAATAAAATCCATAGGTTTGATATCCATTTCTGCAGCTTGATGAAATATACATGTTGCCGGTGTCATTCCTGGTAATGTATTAATTTCAATAATAACAATTTGTTCTTTTCCAGTTGCCGATTGATGTGCCTCTTGATAAAAACAATCAATACGTGCATATCCTTTACATCCAACTGCTTTATAAATTTCCTGCATTGTGTGCCTTACTAGCAGGGTCGCTTCGCGTGAAATTGGAGCAGGTGTTTGGTTTTCGCCAGCGCCAGGTAAGAACTTTTCTTCTATTGATAAAATTCCACCTGCGGAAATTGCTTGGCTAGGCGGTAATGCAATTGGATTATCATTACCAATTACACCAACTGTTAATTCCATTCCTGCAATGCATTCTTCAACTAGTGCATAATTTTTATTACAATCAAAAATGGTTTGGATATATTTTTCTAACTCAATATCATTATTTGCTTTTTGGACCATTACGCTACAACCATCATCATGCGGTTTTATAATTTTTGGTCCCGGAATTTGTGAACTAATTTTTTTAATAGTAGTGCCTTTATTAGTTTCAAATTCTTCACGAGAAATTAATAAATTATTAGGTACATTAAAGCCACGATGTCTTAAAAATTGAGTAGTCTTATATTTATCCATGCATAAAGCACTCGCAAATACAGAAGAGCCATTGTAAGGTAATTCAAGCATTTCAAGAGCACCTTGAATGCAACCATTTTCTCCATAACCGCCATGCAGTGCAATAAATACAAAATCGGCCATTTTTTGTAAATCAGACCAATCAATTTTCATATTCGGTTCTAGGCCCAGTTCTATTTCTTTGGTACTATTACGTACTAATAATTTTTGTGGAATTGCATACAATTCCATTTTACTATTTAAAAAAATTGGTAATGTTTGGTATTTTTCAGGTGAAATTTTATAAACAATATTTCTGCCTGATTCAAGTGAAATTTCTTTTTCGTTAGAATTTCCACCTAATAAAACAGCAACGCGAATTTTTGGATTATTCATTTTTTGTTCTTTAATAGTTTTAGCAAGTTTGTTATCAAGTTTGTAATTTTTTAAATCTTCTTCAATCAAATGATTAATCAATTTTGTATGCGTCCAATCAATTTCAGCAGCTTGTCTGAATATAAATGTGGAGGGTGACATTCCTGTTAAGGTATTAGGATCCATTAAAATTACTTTATTGTCAGGTGTTAAAAACCCATCAATACGTGCAATTGTTTTAATGCCAAGAATGTTCATTGCTTTAATACAAGTATCTTGTATTAATTTTGTTTGTTCATCAGAACATCTTGCAGGTGTAATTTTAGTTGCCCGTCCCGGCATATATTTTTGTTCATAATTAAAGAAATGCGATCCTTCTTCAGGTACTATTTCTGTAATTGGTAATGCAAAAGGTTCACCTGTTTGTGTGTTAGTAAGAATGATACAAGTAAATTCCATTCCTTCTATTTTTTCTTCTATTAAAACAGGTTGAGCTTTGCCTTCATTTGCATAACAAGCTTTTTCTAAGGCTGATTGTAAATTTGCTTTATCAAATAATACTGTAATACCAATACTTGAACCCTCTTTGTGGGGTTTTACAACTACTGGAAAATTTATACTTTCTTGAGCAAGCTTTTTTAAAATTTCTTCTTTGTAATGTGCAAAATTTTTAATTTCTTTAATTGTAACGGTAACAGCTTTTGCAACATCAAGATTATTAATCTGTAAAAAATCTCTTTGTATAATTTTATCCATTACCAGTGCGCTTGCAAAAACTTTTGTACCTAAGTATGGAATACCTAGTACTTCTAAGAAACCCTGTAGCGTGCCATCTTCTGCATATCTACCGTGCACTGCTAGATATAAAAAATCTACCAAGCTGCGTAATTCTTCCCAACTAAGTTGTTGTGCTTCAAATGGTAATCTTTGTACAAAGTCTGATA